>NZ_JASCXL010000016.1:0-104909 GCF_030010595.1 Streptomyces sp. CC224B
GCAGATCGATGCCGCCGTACGGGGTCGTCGGGTCCTCGGCCAGCTGGGCCAGCACACGGCCCAGACGCAGGGCGATGTCGCGTGCGTGTTCCTGGTCAAGGAGGTGGTGCTGGTGCTGGAGGGTGACCTTCAGGTGCGGCTCGGCCAGGGCGATGACGGTCAGCGGGTAGTGGGTGCCGCTGAGCGGGCTGATCCCGGTCACCGAGATACCCGCGGCGGAGTAGGCCTCACTCAGCGCGGCACCGTCGATGGGGTAGGACTCGAAGACCACCATGGTGTCGAACAGCGCCCGCAGCCCGGTCACCTGGTGCATGTCCAGCAGACCGTGGTGATGGTGGTCCAGCAGCGCGCCCTGACGGTCCTGCAGCGTGGTCAGCACCTGGCCCAGCGACGCCCCCGGCGCGCAGTCGACACGGACCGGGAGGGTGTTGATGAACAGGCCCACCATCTCGTCCACGCCCGCCACCTGCGGCGGACGCCCGGAGACCGTGGCACCGAACAACACGTCCCGGCGCCCGGTCAGGCCTGCCAGCAGCATCGCCCACGCACCCTGCACCACCGTGTTCAGCGTCACGCCCAGCTCACCGGCACGACGCGTCAACGCACGCGACTGCTCCGCACTCAGCGGCACATCGATCTGGCCGACGCCTGAGGACTGGCCCTGCTCGTCGGAGCCGACGGGCAGCAGCAGCGTGGGCTCGTCCACGCCTTCCAGCTCCTTGGCCCACACACGCGCGGTCGCCTCCCGGTCCTGGCGCGACAGCCAGGCCAGGAAATCACGGTAGGCACGCGGGCGGCCCAGCGCGGAGGCATCCCCGGCCGTGCCGTACAGCCGCATCAAGTCCTGCATCAGGAGCGGGATGGACCAGCCGTCGAACAGGGCGTGGTGAGCGGTGAAGACCAGCTCCCACCGGTCGGTCTCCAGCTTGATCAGCGACAGGCGCAGCAGTGGGGCGTCGGACAGGTCGAAGTGCCTGCGGTGCTCCTCGGCCAGGATCTGCTTGAGGCGCTCCTCCCGTTCGCCCTCGCCGAGGGAGGTCAGGTCCTGCTCCTGCCACGGCAGTTCGATGCCGTTCTGGATGATCTGGACGCGGTCACCGGCGCTGTCGGTGGTGAACGCCGCCCGCAGGTTCGGGTAGCGGTCCAGCAGTGCCTGTCCGGCCGCTCGCATGCGCTCCGGTTCGACCGCACCGGCCAGGTGGAAGTCGAACTGCATCTGGTAGGCGTCGAAGGAGGCACCGGCCAGCTCGGTGTGGAAGAGCAGGCCCTCCTGCATCGCGGTCAGCGGCCATACGTCAGCCAGACCCGCGTAGCTCCTCTCCCATCCGTTCAGCTCTGCCTGGCTCACCTTCACCAGGGGCACGTCCGAGGGCGTGAGGCCGCCCGCCTCCGGCGCGGCGGCGTGCCGGGCGAGGCCTTCGAGGGCGATGCGCCACAGGTCGGCCAGCTCCTCCACCTCGGCCTGCGTGAACAGGCCGGAGGGGAAGTCCAGGCGGGTGACCAGGCGCGGCCCCTGCTCGCCGTCGGCGACGTACGCGGTGACGTTCAGGGCGGCCAGCGCGGGCATGTCCGCGTCCAGCTCCGCGAGCAGCTCGGTGGTCCCCTCGACCTGCGTGAAGCCCAGGCCGCGCAGTGCGTCGGGGACGTCGGACGCACCGGCGTACCGGCCCAGGTAGTTGAAGGACACCTGGCCGGTCGTGTGCCGCTTGAGGATGTCCGCGGTCTGCGGGTTGAGGTAGCGCAGCAGGCCGTAGCCGATGCCCTTGTCCGGCACGGCGAGGAGCTGCTCCTTGACCGCCTTGACGGCGGTCGCGGCGGCCCTGCCGCCGTTCAGGGCGTCGTCGAGGTTCACGCCCGCGACGTCCAGGCGGACGGGGTACATGCTGGTGAACCAACCCACCGTGCGGGACAGGTCGGCGCCCGGCGCCGCGGCTTCCTCGCGGCCGTGGCCCTCCAGGCGCAGCAGCAGCGAGGACTCCTCCACCCCGCGCCGCTTGCGCCACGTGGCCACGGCCAGGGCGAGCGCGGTCAGCAGCCCGTCGTTGACGCCGCCGCGGTAGGCCGCGGGCAGGCTCGTGAGAAGCGCTTCGGTGGCTGCCGCGGGAAGGTCCATGTGGACGTACTGGACCGTGGCGAGGGTGTCGAGGGCCGGGTCGAGCGGGCGGCTGCCGAGCACCGGGTCCCGGCCCGTGACCATCGTGCGCCACAGCGCCAGCTCACCGGCGCGCTCCGCCGACCGGGCCTCCTCCGTCAGCGCGTACGCCCAGCGCCGGGCGGACGTGCCCACCGGCGCGAGCTGCGGGGTGCGGCCCGCGCGGACCTGTTTCCACGCCTCGGCGAGGTCGGGCAGCAGGATGCGCCAGGACACGCCGTCGACGACGAGGTGGTGCAGCACGAGCAGCAGCCGCCCGGCGCGCTCGGCACCGGCGTCGAACCACACGAACTGCGCCATGACACCGGCCGCGGCGTCCAACCGATCGGTGGCGGCATCCAGTTCGGCGACGGCCCGCTCACGCCAGCCGTCGGCCCAGTCGCCCTCGGTCTCCACGCGGTGGATCCGGGACGCGACGTCGACCGAGCCCGGAGCGGTCACCTCAAGGCCGGTCTCCTCGCCGGTGACCAGGCGCGAGCGCAGCATGTCGTGCCGGTCGACGACCGCCGACAGGACCTTGACCAGGCCCGTCTCGTCCAACCCGGCGGGCAGCTCCACCGCCGTCGACATGGTGAACCGGTCGATCCCCGTGCCGAGTTCCTGGAGCCAGTGCCCGATCGGCAGCAGCGGCATGAAGCCCACGCCGCCGCCCTCCAGCTCCTCCAGGACCGGCCGGTCCTCACCGCTGCTGACCGCGCTCTCAGCCAGTTCGAACACCGTGCGGGCCTCGAAGATCTGCCGGGGCGTGACCTCCACGCCCTGCGCGCGGGCCCGGGCGGCCACCTGGATGGAGCGGATGGAGTCACCACCGACGGCGAAGAAGTCGTCATCGATACCGACCCGCTCCAGACCGAGGACATCGGCGTAGACCCCGGCCAGGACCTCCTCCACCGGGTTGCGCGGCGCCCGGTAGGCACTGCCGGTGAACTCCGGCTCCGGCAACGCCTTCCGGTCCAGCTTGCCGTTGGGACCCAGCGGCAGCTTGTCCAGCATCACGAACACCGAAGGCACCATGAACTCCGGCAGCCGCCCGGCCACGAACCGGCGCAGCTCCCGCGAGGAGACCGCCGCGGTCAAATCCACGTCCAGGTCGCCCACATCGGCTATCGCGCCGGGCTCGCTCTCCCACAGGTGGGCGGCCACCACGTAGCCCACCAGCTGGGTGCTGCCCTGGTGCTGTCGCGTCACCACGGCGGCCTTCGCGACACCCGGGTGCGCGGTCAGCGCCGCCTCCACCTCGCCCGGCTCGATGCGGAAGCCGCGCACCTTGACCTGCGCGTCGTCACGGCCGGCGTACTCGAGCTGGCCCTGGTCGTTCCAGCGGGCCAGGTCCCCGGTGCGGTACATCCGCTGCCCCGCCGGACCATAGGGGTCGGCCACGAACCGCTCGGCCGTCAGCCCCGCCTGGCCGAAGTAGCCACGCGCCACCTCACCGGCCACATACAGCTCACCCACCACACCCGGCGCCACCGGCTTCAGGCCCGCGCCCAGCACATAGGTGCGCATATTGCCCAGCGGCACCCCGATCGGCGCACCCGCCGACCCCCTCCAGCCCTCCTGAGCCTGGAAAGCGGTCGCGTAGAACGACTCCGTCTGCCCATAGGAGTTGACCACCCGCACCCCGGGAATGGCCTCCCGGGCGCGCTCCACCAATGCCGCCGACAGCGCCTCACCGGCAAACACGACCGTGTCGGCTTGAATCTTCCCGCCCACCTGGTCGAGCAGCTCGGCGAAGACCGACGGCACCGAGCTGACCACGCTGCCCGACCAGCCACCGCGCTCGGCCACCACCAGCGGATCGCGGACCACCTCCACCGTGCCGCCCACCGACAGCGTGGTGACGATCTCGAACACCGACACGTCGAAGTTGATGGAGGTCCCCGCCAGCATCCGGCAGCCCGCCTCCACACCGACCACCGCGGCGAGGCGCGTGACACCGTTCACCACCCCGCGGTGCGTCACCGCCACACCCTTGGGCTTACCGGTCGAACCGGAGGTGTACATCACGAAAGCGGTGTTCGCGGGCCGGGCCGCGGCCGGCCGTACGTCCGGCCCCGCCGCCGCGAAGTCGACGTCCTCGATGAACAGGCTCGGCACCTCCGACACCGGGAGCGCTCCGGCCGTGCCGGCGTCGGTCAGCACCAAGGCCGGTCGGGCGTCGGACAGGATGTGGCCGAGGCGGGCGCTGGGGTACTTGGGGTCGATCGGCAGATAGGCGGCGCCCGCCTTGAGGATGCCCAGCATGCCCACGACCAGGTCCGCCGAGCGTGGCAGTGCCAGTCCGACGACGGTCTCCGGGCCCGCTCCGCGGCCCGCCAGCTCGCGGGCGAGGCGCTCCGCCCGCGCGTCGAGTTCCGCGTACGACAGCTCTTGGTCGTCGTGGATGACGGCTGTCGCGTCCGGCGTCGCCGCGGCCTGGCGTGCGAGGAGGCCCGTGATGTCGAGTTCGGGTGTCGGGGCCGCGGTGTCGTTGTACGTCCGCAGGACCAGCTCGCGTTCGTCCGGGTCCAGGACGTCCGCGAGCGTGACCGTGCGGGAGGGCTCGGTGGCGAGCGCGTCGACGAGGCGCACGAACCGGGCCAGCAGGGCCTCGGCCGTGGACCGGTCGTACAGGTCGGTCGCGTACTCCAGGAAGATCGACAGGCCCGGGTCGAGCGGGTCGCTGAAGAAGTTGAACTCCAGGTCGAACTTGGCCGTCGGGGTCGCCAGCGGGCCGACGTGGGCCCTGACCCCCGGCAGCTCGAACTCGGACCAGCCGCGGGTCGCCCAGGTGAACATCACCTGGAACAGCGGGTGGTACGCGGTGGAGCGCTCCGGGTTGAGGATCTCCACCAGGCGCTCGAACGGCGCGTCCTCGTTGTCGTACGCGGCCAGGGCCTTGTTCTGCACCTGCGCGAGGAGCTGCTCGAAGGACGGGGTGCCGGAGAGGTCGGTGCGGAGCACCCAGGTGTTGACGAAGAACCCCACCAGGTCCGCGAGTTCCTCGTCGGTGCGGCCCGCGATGGTCGAGCCGATGGCGATGTCCTCGCCCGCGCCGAGGTGCTGGAGCAGCACCGCGAGCGCGGCCTGGAACACCATCGGCGTGGTCACGTTCGCGCGTCTGGCCAGCGCCTCGACCTTCTCCAGCAGCTCCTCGTCGAGCGTGAGGCCGATGCCGTCACCGCGGTGGCTGGGGGCCGGGGGGCGCGGACGGTCGGTGGGCAGGCGTATCGGCTGCGGTATCCCGGACAGTTCCTCGCGCCAGTAGGCGAGCTGCGTGGACAGGAGGCTGTCGGGATCACTCTCGTCGCCGAGGACCTCGCGCTGCCACAGCGTGTAGTCGATGTACTGGACCGGCAGTTCGGGCCAGTCCGGCCGCTCGCCCCGGACGCGGGCGGTGTACGCGGTGGCCAGGTCGCGGGCGAGCGGGCCCGCGGACTCCCCGTCGCTGGCGATGTGGTGGATCAGGAGCAGGAGCCGGTGGTCCTCGGCACCCGTGCGGAAGAGGGTGGCGCGGACCGGTATCTCCTCGGACAGCGTGATCGCGTAGGTGGCGGCCTCCCACACCGCCTCGTCCACGTCCTCCGCGGCCACCTCGACCAGTGGGACGTCCAGGTGGACCTGCTCGGCGGGGACCACCTGCTGCCCGGGGACGCCGTCGGCGCTCTCCACGATCAGCGTGCGCAGACTCTCATGACGGGTCACCACGTCACGGACCGCCGCCGCCAGTGCCTCCGTGTCCAGTACGCCTGTGAGCCGGACGAGAAAGGGCACGTTGTACATCGGCGACGGCCCCTCGAACTTGTCGATGAACCACAGGCGCTGCTGAGCGAAGGACAACGGGATCATGACGTGGGACTCCTATTCATCGTGCGCAGGGGGACCGACTGGCGGCCGATGCACCCGTGACCGTGCGCGCCGACTCCCCCGTGAAATCGGCTCTTCGAATACCGCTCGACGGCTTTTCAGGGCGGGCGACTTCCCTGTGCTCGGCGCGTCGGCCAGGCGGTGCCGGTATGATCGTCGGCCGAACTCGGCAGCCGGTCCCGGCGAGGACTGAAAAGGCTTCACCACGGCCTCGCCGACCATGCGAAAGCATGGCACGCGACCACGGAGAACACCGTCGAATTTCTCCGAGAAACCTGACGTTTTCAAGGCCGGCCCAGTCGACACACCGGGCTCGCCGGATCAAGGTACCCCTGTCCCGTCAACGGGACCACGACGTCGCGGGCTCCGGACGCCCTTTATCGATCCGGCCGCCTGCGGCTCTTGACAACGCTTCGCCCGCAGAAACGGAATGGCATGCATTCACATCATTACCGTTCCGCTTCCCTCGCGACCGGAATACGGGATCGCACTTTACCGGGAGCGCACTTCGGCCGTCATGCGGCAGCTACAGGATCTATGGGAACGGCACGGGAAACGACAACTCGCCGCCGCCCTTCTTTCCCTCCGGCCCGCGAAGGCGAAAGGCCCGTTCAGGCGGGCGTCCACCAGACGCCCTACGCCGATTGACGGAAGCCGCACCGGGCCGGTGCTCGTACCGCAGGCCCCGGCGCGGAATCCGGCCTTTCGGTACGTGGACACCTGTCCGGGCGCACGGAATCAGATGTACACGGCCTCTTGTGACGGTTCTCGCCATTTACGGGTGGAACCCTGTCTTCACCGGGTGGGGGAGGTCACGATCTGAACCACCTCTCCTCCGCATCGCACAGATGGAGCGCTCATGACGCGCAACGACCCCCGTGCGCCCGTGCTCGTGGAAGACCCCTCCGTCGCGTTCTCCTGCGCTCCCCAGCGGCCGGCGCTGCGGCACCTGGGCAGGGCCTCCCTGCGTACGTCCCGGTCCGGCACCCGGCGGCGCGCCCTGGGGCGGGCGCCCCGCGTCCTGCTCTTGGTGCCCTCGTACACCCGGGTCGTGGAGCCCTCCCCGCAGGGGAGCAGCTTCAGGGCGCTCGGCCTTGACACGTTCGAGGTCATGAAGAGGGCGGGCACGCCGATCGGTCTCCTGCGCATCGCGGCGAACGCCCGTCTCGCAGGTTTTGACGTCCGGATCGTCGACTCCCCCTTCGCCGGCTGGGAGCAGGAACGCCGGCACGTGGACCTGGGGAACGGCAGCAGCCTCGTACGCTACGGCCTCGACGACGACCAACTGCGCTCCCTCATCGAGGAGTTCGACCCGGACGTCGTCGGCGTCCAGTGCATCTACACCGTCCAGTGGGGCAACGCGCGCGCCCTCGCCGACCTGGTCAAGGACATCGACCCGGGGATCGTGACGATCACCGGCGGCGCGCACCCCAGCGGCGACTGGCGATACGCCGTCCCGGACTCCCCCTTCGACCACGTGGTCATCAACGAGGCGGACCAGACCTTCACCGCTCCCCTGCGGGCGCTCACCGAGGAGGGCGGCGACATCGACGCCGTGCCCGGCATCGCCTACCGCCGCGCCGACGGTGCCGTGATCCGCACGAGCGCGGCGTCGCCGTACATGCGCATCCTGCCCAAGCGACAAGGGCTCGACCAGCGGCTCGGCATGATGCCGCTGCCCGACTTCGGGATGCTGGACATGCGCCAGTACGAGCAGGGCTACCACTCCTCGGGCAGACGGGTGCGCGACCACGGCTCCTGGGCGCAGATCTTCTCCACCATCGGCTGCAACGTCGGCTGCGACTTCTGCTACATCCCCATGGTGAACGGCCCGTGGCGGGCGCTCGGCACCGACTGGTTCGACCTGCACCTCGCCGAGATACGCAAGCACGGTGTGACCGAGGTGCTCATCGAGGACGACCACCTGCTGCACGACCCGCTGTACGCGATGGAGGTCTGCAAGCTCCTGCGCAAGCACGACCTGCCGTGGGTCGAGGAGGGCGGCCTGAGCCTGTTCAACCTCGTCCTGCTGCACCTGGGGGAGAAGTTCGCCGACGGCATGGACGAGGCCGAGCGGCGCAACCCCAACTTCCGCAACGTCCTCGCGGCGATGCGGGCCGGGCTCACCTGCCGTGACCTGATCAAGGCCATGGCGGACGGCGGCTGCTACAGCGTCTACCTGGCGGTGGAGAGCGCCAACGAGGACAGCCTGGTGGAGTCGGGCAAGCCCCGGCTCAACGCCTTCCAGCAGGCGACGGGTGACGTGGTGGAGATGTTCACCGAGTACGGCATCCAGGTCACCGGCGGTTTCATGCTCGGCTTCGTCAACCCGCCCGAGCGGCCCGGGGGCGAGCCGTACATCGAGTCGCTGGAGCAGATCGAGAAGACCGTCGACTACGCGGTCACGCTCATGGGCCGTGGCATGGCCTATGCCAACCCCTTCATCGTCACGCCGCTGCCGGGCACGAAGATGTGGGACTTCCAGAAGGACTACGTCGTACGCCACTACGACAACGGCTGGTCGCACGAGAAGGCGACGATGGCCACCGAGAAGTGGAGCGCCGAGGACATCGAGCGGGCGCGGCTGGACCTGCTGGTACGCGCCAACGGCGCGGACAAGGTGGTGGAGATGGTCCGCCGCGGGACGTGGCCGGTGGACGCCTGACCTGACCCGGCCTGACGCGGCCTGCCCCGGCCTGACCGGGGTCCGGCGCCCGGGCCCCGGTTCAGTTCCGGCGGCGCGCGGCGCGCAGGGCGTCCGCCGAGGCCAGTGTGGCGCCGCCGGCGATGAGTACGGTGGCGGCGGCGACGGGCCAGCTCGCGTCGGCCCGCCCGGCCGCCACGAGGAGTGTGGTGGACAGCAGCGGGGCGAAGTAGGAGAAGGTGCCGAGGAGCCGGATGTCGCCGTGCTTGGTGCCGTGGTCCCAGACGTAGAAGGCGCCGCCGACCGGGCCGAGGCCCAGGGCGAGCACGGCGAGCCACTGCCAGCCGTCGGGTCGGACGGTGTCTTCGAACAGCAGGTGGCAGACGGCCGCGAGCGCCGCCGTGGCCAGGCAGAAGAAGGCGACCATGTCGGTGGGGACCTGCGGGTAGCGGCGGTTGGCCACCGAGTACGCCGACCACACCAGGGCGCAGACGGCGGCCGCCGTGTAGCCCAGCAGGTACTCGCCGCGGAGGTGCACGCCCTCGCCGCCGGTGACCAGCAGGAAGGTGCCGCCGAGCCCGAGCACCGCGCCCGCCGTGTGCCACCAGCGCAGCCGCTCGCCGGGCAGCAGCGCGGAGAACACGACGATGAGCAGCGGCCACAGGTAGGCGATGAGGCCCGCGTCGACCGCGGGGGCGTTGCGCAGGGCGAGGAAGTAGAAGAAGTGGTAGCCGAACAGGCCGCCGATGCCGAGTGCCCAGGCGCCGCCGGGCAGCCCGCGGGCGAGCGCCGCGCCGCCGCGGACGGCCCGGGGCAGCCCGATGAGCCCGCCGACCGTGAACGCCATCGCGGTGAGCTGGAACGGCGGTACCCGCCCGCTCAGCGTGGTCAGCAGCGCCAGCGACGCCCACAGCAGCACGGCGACCGCGCCGACGCCCGTGGCCCGCATCCGCCCTGCTGACGACCCCGCCGACGACCCCGCCGAACGCCCTGTCCCACCGTGCTCGTCCCCCGACGTGGCGGCGTCGGCCCGAGTCTCCCCCGCGTCCACCAGTCCTCCAGCCCCCCGCGTCCCCCGTGGACCCGGTGACGATGCGTCAGCCCACGGCTACCGGCACATGGTACTGACGCCCGCCGGACCCGCCTGCGCTTTCCGGACAGCCTCGGGCCGGCCGAGGCGGTCGGCCAGCCCGGCCAGGTCGTCGGCGTGCAGGTCGAACCGGTCCGTGCCGGTGGGCGGGTCGCCGACGGGGCGGGCGACGTAGGCGGTGCGCAGGCCGAGGCCCTGTGCTCCGCGGAGATCCCAGGCGCGGGCGGCCACCACGAGCAGCCGCTCCGGCGGCCGCCCGGAGACGGTGACGGCCAGTTGGTAGGCCGCCGGGTCCGGCTTGTAGGTCCGGGCGTCCTCGCCGGGCAGCGCCTGGTGCCGGCGCAAGCCCGCGTGGGCGTTGAGTTCCAGCAGCGCCGTCCGGCTCGCGTGGGAGAGTCCGATCAGCGGGAACCGGTCGGCGAGCCGGGCGAGGCCTGCCGCCGTGTCGGGCCACGGCGCGAGCCTGCGACCCGCCAGGGCCAGCTCCGCCACGGCGGCCGGATCGTCGACTCCGACAGGGAAGCCGGTCTGATGCCCGCGCCGCCCGCGGGTGCGGCGGCCCTCAGGGCGGCGGAGGCAACACCGCCTGCCTGGTGCGCGGGCACCAGGGACGTGCGCGGCCGGTGCGGGTGCACCAGGGCGGGACGGCCGCGGGGGACGATGCCCGGACGGGCCGCTCAGGCGAGTGTGGGAGACGCGTGCAGAGCGCGCAGTCCCCAGCCCGGCCAGGAGACGCGTGCACGGCGCGCGGTCCCCAACCAGCCAGGAGACGCGTGCACGGCGCGCCGTCCCCCAACCAGCCAGGGGACCCGACCAGTTGACCAGTCAGGACCCGACCAGTCAGGAGAAGGGTGCCCATGTCCGTGTCCGGAGCCGTGGTGGTCCCGAGCCGCATCGGGAAGCTCGCGATCGGGGCCCTCGGGGGCCTGGCGCTGGCCCTGGGTGCCTTGCAGGCGGTCGTGGAGCCCGCACTGCCTTTGCTGCAGCGCGAGTTGGGCGTCAGTGCCGGGGAAGGGGCGCTGGTCGGCAACGCGTTGCTCGTCACCGGCGCGGTCGTCGCACCCGTCGCGGGTGAACTCGGCGACCGTTACGGCGGGAAGCGGGTGCTGGTCGCGCTGATGGGCGTGGTGTCCGCGGGTGGTGTGCTGGCCTCGGTGGCACCCGGCCTGCCGGTGTTGCTGCTCGGGCAGGTCCTGCAGGGCGTCATGGTGGGGGCGCTGCCCCTCTCCTTCATCCTGGTGCGCAAGCACCTGTCGGCGGCGGCGGCGCGGGTCGCGATGGGGCTGGTCATGGCGCTGTTCACGGGCGGCGGCACGGTGGGCACGCTGGTCGCCGGGCCGGTCGCGGAGCATCTGTCGTGGCAGGCGATGTTCGCGCTGCCGACGGTCGTGGTCGTCGTGCTGACGTCGGCCGTGGCACGGTTGCTGCCGCACGACCCGCCGAGTCGGTCGGCCGGCGGGGTCGACTGGCCCGGCATGGTGCTCCTGAGCGGCACGCTGCTCGCGTTCATGCTCGGGCTCGTGCGGGTGACGGGTGCCGGTCTGCCGCCGCTCGGGGCCGGTGCCGTCGCGGTGGCCGTGGCCGCCCTCGCGGCCGGTTGGGTCGCCGTGGAGCGCCGGGCGGCCTCGCCGGTGGTCGACCTGCGGCTCCTTGCCCGGCCCGCGCTGTGGCACGCGTGCGTGCTCACCTCCGTCATCACGACCGCTTTCGGGATGGTGGCCTTTCTGCTGCCGCAACTGTTCGCGGCGCCCGGCGACGGGTACGGCTTCGGGCTCGGCACCACCGACATCGGGCTGTTCCTGCTGCCCGGTGCCGTCGCCGGGGCGGTCGGTGACGTGGCGGGCGGGGTCGCGGCGCGGCGTCTCGGCCTGCGTGCCGTGCTCGTCGTGGGCGCTCTCACCACGGCGGCCACGGCGTTCGCCCTGGTGTCGCTGCACACCGCGGCATGGCAGCTCGTCCTCGCGAAGGCGCTGACCGCGATCGCCGCGGGCGCCGGTGCGACGGCGCTGCTCACCCGGGCCGCCACCGCCGTCGGCACCGGGGACACCGGTGTCGTCACCGGCCTGCTCGTGGTGACGCGCGTGATCGGCGTCGCCCTGGGCGCCCAGGTCGGGGCCGCGCTCCTCGACGCCGGGGCCGACCCGCTGACGGGCCTGCCGGCGGAATCGGCCTTCGCCACGGGCTTCGCCGTCGCCGGCCTCGTCTCCGCGCTGCCCTTGCTCATCGTCCGTGTCACGAAGAAGGGATCCCCAACATGAGAGCCAACCGTCCTACGCCGGGCACCACCGTCAAGCGCCGTGTGCTGGTCTCCGGGGCCGGGGTGGCCGGGCTCGCGCTGGCGTACTGGCTGCGCAGGGCCGGCTGTACGGTCACCGTGGTGGAGAAGGCAGGCGCCCTGCGCGACGGCGGGTACCCGATCGACGTCCGCGGCACCGCGACCGAGGTGGTCCGGCGGATGGGGATACTGGCCCGTGTGCGGGAGGCGCACATCGCCTCGCGCCGCTGTACGTTCCTCCACGCCGACGGGCGTGCGGTGGCCTCGCTCAGCCCGCGTGCCGTCGTGGGCGGTGCCGAGGGGCAGGACCTGGAGGTGCGGCGCGGGGATCTGGTCGCGCTCCTGCACGCGGTGGTCCGCGACGACGTGGACATCCTGTTCGGCGACTCCATCGCCGCCCTTGACCAGTCTTCCGGACCGGGTGTGGACGTCACGTTCCACCATTCGGGGCGGCGTAGGTTCGACCTGGTGGTCGGCGCCGACGGGATGCACTCGTCCACCCGGGAGACGGTGTTCGGCCCCGAGCGGCAGTTCCACCGGTACCTCGGCTCCTGCTTCGCCCTCTTCACCATGGCGAACAGGTTCGGGCTCTCCCGCGAACTCGTGGTGTGGAACACCCCGGGCAGGGCCGCGGCCCTCTACGCCGTCGGGGGTGACGACGAGGTGCACGCCTTTCTGACCTTCCACCGGCCGGAACCGCCGTCCGCCGCCCTCCGCGACCCCGGCACCTGGAGGGACCTGGTCACCGCGGCCTTCGCGGGCGCGGGGTGGGAGGTCCCCGGCATGGTCGACGCCCTGCGCGGCGCGGACGACCCGTTCTTCGACGTGGCCGGTCAGATCCGTATGCCCCACTGGTCCCGCGGCCGCGTCGCGCTCGTCGGTGACGCCGCGTACGCCCCCTCGTTCCTCACCGGACAAGGAACGAGCCTCGCGCTCGTCGGTGCCTACATGCTCGCCCACTCCCTGGCCGCCCACCGGGATCACTCTGCCGCCTTCACCGCCTACGAACGCGGTGTCCGTACGTTCGCCGCCATGAACCAGGCACTGGTCGGCTCCGGTGCCGCCACGCTCTTCCCCGCCACCGAACGGGCCTTGGAGCAACGCAACACCAGGCTGCGCGACCTCCTCACCCTGCCCTCCGCACCGGTACGAGCAGCGCATACCGCCCTGAGCCTGCCGGGCTTCCCCTCGTGAGTTCGTGCGTGTGTCGCGCCGCCGTCCGCGTGGCCGCCGTCAACGGGCACGGGTGGCGTACTGGTCCGACGTCAGCGCGTACACTTGTACGCGCCGGCCGCCATTGGGATTGACGGTCTCGCGGACCGGCCGCATCCCCAGTTTGGTCATGATGCGCTCGGAGGCGTCGTTGCCCACCTGCGCGATGCTGACGATCCGCTCCAGTCCTCGCTCCTCGAACCCGTACCGCAGGGCGGCCGCGGCGGCCTCGGTGGCCAGGCCCCTCCCCCAGTGCGAACGCCCCAGCCGCCAGCCGATCTCGACCGCCGGCAGCACCTCCGGCAAGTAGCCGGGCACCGCAAGGCCGGTGAACCCGGCCAGCTCGCCGGTGGCCCGGATCTCCACGGCGAACAGGCCGAAGCCCTGTGACTCCCACTCGCTCTCCCACACCCGGACCCCGTCGCGCGTCTGCTGTTCGTCGCGGACGCTGCCGTCGCGGATCCACCGCATGACGTCGGGGTCGGCGTTGACGGCGGCCATGGGCGCGATGTCTTCCTCGCGCCAGCGGCGGAGGATCAGACGGGGAGTCTCCAGCGTGACCATCCGATCATTGTGGATCACGAACGGGTTCCCCCGCCATCCCCATCAGGCGCGTGCACAACACGTCCTACGACGGCCCGTTGCTGCTTTCGCCGGGGGCGGCACGGGCCAGGCCCGTCCGGTAGGCGATGACGACGAGGTGCGCCCGGTCGCGGGCCTCCAGCTTCGTCATGGCGCGCTGCACATGGGCCCGTACGGTGAAGGGGCTGAGGAACATCCGCTCGGCGATCTCCTGGTTGGACAGGCCGGTCGCGACCAGGGCCACCATCTCGCGTTCGCGCGGGGTCAGCACGGCGAGCTGTCCGGGGTGGTGCGGCGGGGCGTCGTCCGGCGTGGCCAGGAAGCGGGCGACCAGGGAGCGGGTCGCGGCGGGGGACAGCAGCGTGTCGCCGTCGGCGATCGTACGCACGGCGTCGAGCAGGTCCTCGGCCCCGATGCCCTTGCCGATGAAGCCACCGGCCCCCGCGCGCAGCGCCCGGGCGACGTACTCGTCGGTCTCGTACGTGGTGAGGATCAGGATGCGGCTGGCCCGCAGGTCCGGGTCCGCGCAGATCTCGGCCGTGGCGGCGAGGCCGTCCACCTCGGGCATGCGGATGTCCATGAGCACCACGTCCGGGCGCAGCTCCCGGGTGAGTCGCACCGCCTCCCTGCCGTCGCCGGCCTCGCCGACCACGGTGATGTCGTCGGCGGTGTCGAGGAGCATCCGGAAGGCGTCGCGCAGCAGCGCCTGGTCGTCGGCGAGGAGGACCCGGAGCGTCACGGCCCCTCCCCTGCCCGGGCGTCGCACGTCCCGTCCTCGTCTGCCGCCGCCCCGGCCGCCCGGGCCCCGGCCGCTGCTTCGTCAGTCGTACGCTCCGCTTCTGATGTGTCCTCAGAGTGCGGTGTACCTCGCGTAGTTGCCGAGCTGGGCTTCTGGGGCGCGTTCTTGGCGGGTGGGACGGGGAGGTGGGCGGAGACGAGGAAGCCGCCCCCCGGGCGCCTGCCCGCGGACAGGTGTCCCCCGACCGCGGCGGCCCGTTCCCGCATCCCGATCAGCCCGTGGCCGGGTGGGCGGTTCGGCGGCGCGGGCGTCGTCGGCGTCGTACCGCGGGCGCTTCCTCCGTCGTCGGCGACGGTGATGGTCACGTGGTCGTGGTGCCAGGCGAGGCGCACCCGGGCACTTCCGGTTCCGGCGTGCTTGGTCACGTTGGTCAGGGCCTCCTGGACGATGCGGTACGCGGTGAGGTCCACCCCCGGTGGCAGTGGCCTGGCCGGGCCGTCGTGGTGCACCGACACCTCCAGTCCCGCGCGGCGGAACGACTCGACGAGCGGGGGGAGCCGGTCCAGTCCGGGTGCCGGTTCGGCGGGCGCGGGTGTGTCCCCGGACTGACGCAACAGGCCGACCGTGGCCCGGAGTTCGTCGAGCGCGTGGCCGGTGGTCTCGACGAGGTCCCGCAAACTCTTGCGGGTCTGCTCCGGGCGGGTGTCGAAGAGGTGGGCGGCGACCGTGGCCTGCGCGTTGGCCAGGGTGATCTGGTGGGCCACGAGGTCGTGCAGCTCGCGGGCGATGCGTACGCGTTCCTCGGCCACTCGGCGGCGCGCCTCACTCTCCCGGCTGCGCTCGGCCCGCCGGGCCCGCTCCTCGACGGCTTCCAGGTAGGCCCGCCGGTTCCGGACCGAGTGCCCGAGTACGCCCGCGACCAGGGGGAACGCGGCGACCGCTGCCATCCTGCTCGCGTCCTGCCACGAGAGGTCCCCGCACCAGGGGGCGGAGGCGGCCAGCAGGGCCGCGGAGGTGAGCGACACCGCGCCGGCCGCGCGCCGTTCGGTGCGGGCGGTGAGCGCGCAGGAGTAGGCGGTGAGCACGGCAGGGGCCACGGTGAGCGGGCTCAGCAGGAGGCCCAGAGGCCGCACCAGGAGGCCGCTCGCCGTCGTGACCGCCAAGGCGGCCGCGGGTGTGCGGTGCCGCAGGGGCAGCACGGCGCAGGAGAGCACGGCGAGGACGTGGGCGGCGGCAGGCGGCGGGGACAGGGTGTCGCCGCCGTCCTGGAGCGCGCCGCCGAGCAGGCACAGCACGAACGCCGCCGCCGTGACCGCTGCCTCGCGCCACCACGTGCCGCGTGAGCGCGCGTTGCTGCTTTCCGCTGTGGTCGTCATGGCCGACTCAGTGCCGGTTTCCGCTGTGGTCGTCATGGCCGACTCAGTGCCGGTGCCGCGCCGACGGGGAAGTACGACACGGCGGCATCCGGGGCGGTCGCGTCCGGCCGAGGTGCGGCGGCCGGGGCAGGCCCGCGCAGTGCCTCACCTTCGGTGTCCCCATGCGGCAGCACGCGGTTCAGGATACGGGGCGGCCACCAGGCGCGGTGGCCGAGGAGTGCCGGGACCGGCCATAGAGATCCTCTTCCTCCCCGGCCGGGGCCAGTGCGGCGGCGGCCAAGGCCACCACCGGGGCGCCCCACCACACACCGCCCACGAGTCCGGCGCCGCCGAACGGCCCACTGCCCGGCCCGGTAGAGACATGCCGCCACCTGCTGATCACTCCAGACACACACCGCTGGACGAGGGACAGCGCGCGGAACGCACGCGCCGTCCACTCTCCCCCGCGGCATCCCACCTGGCATCGTCCCCCGCTGCCAACGTGCCCTGGTGCCCCCGGACCAGGCAGGCGTACGGTCTGGTGCCTGTGCACCAAGGCGTCACAGCCCGGACAAGCTCGGACGCCTGCCCGGCCTCCGAGTCGCCGCCCGGGCGCCGGACCGTGCGCCCTGTCCATGGCGCGGCATCAGCTCGGCTGCGCCGCGGCGTCGCGCTCCGACACTCGGCGTCCCGGGACCAGCCCAGGCATCCCGCGTGCGGGGCCCGAGGGCCGGAGCGCTTTCCGGAGCCGGCGTCCCTTCTCGACCTGGGCCATCAGACGCGGCCCTGTGCGGCCCTGCTGATCGGGGCCGTTACGCGAGCTGACCGGCCCCCTCGCCCGGTCAGTTCGCTCAGTGCGGCCGCGCCCCGGACGCCCTTCCCTTGCGCGCCCACAGGGTGGGCCACGGCAGGTCGCGTGCGGACCGGCCCGGCCGTTCTCAGCAGTCCGCGAAGACGGAGCTCATCACGTCCTCGTCCGCGCCCGCCAGGTCACCCTGGAACCAGCCGGGGACGGTGCCCAGATAGCCGCTGTAGTCGCTGTGCTTGTAGATGTGGATGCGGGTGGGCGTCCGGTTCCAGGCCGAGCTCGCCCGGTCCTGGAACCACGAGGGCACCTTGTGGTGGCCGCAGCTCGGCACCACCCACAACCAGCCTCCGCCCTCGTCGTTCTGGAAGAAGCAGGAGCCGCTGCCGCACTGGGACCAGGCGCGGGCGCCGTAGTCGCCGCCACTGAGCCGGTACAGGCCCTCCACGCCCGCCACCTCGGTGACGCGGGTCTCCTCGGCGCTCGCCGCTGTCGGCGCGGCGAGCGCGAGAACGGCCGCCGTCGCCGCGACGCCCGCCGTGATCCTCTTGCGCATGTCCCCTCCTGAAGTCGCTGGAATGCCGTGCGTTCACTGTGACCCGTGGCGGCCCGCCGATCGTCAGCAGCGAGCGCACACTTGCTGAGCATCCAGCGCACGCGCCCGGGCCCGCATCTCGCTCGGCGGGAATCCGTACGCCCTGCGGAAGGCCCGGCTGAAGTCCGCGGGGTGGCGGAACCCCCAGCGCGCCGCCGTCGCGGCGATGGTGCGCGTGCCCAGCGCCGGGTCGGCCAGGTCGGTGCGGCAGCGTTCCAGACGCAGGCGCCGGATCATGGCGCCCACGGTCTCCGGTTCGTCGTGGAAGAGGAGGTGGAGGCTGCGTACGGAGAGGTGGTGGTGGGCGGCGATGGCCGCCGGGAGCAGTTCCGGGTCGCCCAGGTTCTGCTCGATGAAGGCTTTGATCCGGGAGCGCAGCGCGGCCTTGCGGGTCTCGGCGGGCACGGCCTCCTCGGCCCCGAGCCGCCCCGCCAGGACGGTCGCGGCCAGATCGACCCCGATCCCGCCGAGCCGGGCCAGCTCCGCCGGGCCGCAGGCGCCGGCGGCTGCCGGCAGTCCGGCCAGGTACGAGCCGAGCAGCGCCGCCGACCCCGACCCGGCGCGGGTGGACAGCCGCTCGGCGAGCAACCGGTCCGCCCGGCCGCCGGCCAGCGGCAGTACCGTGCGCGGCAGCCGCAGCAGCGTCAGCCGGGTCTGTCGGCCGCGGTCGAGGAAGTCGCAGACGAGCGGCGCCGAGGTGGTGAACAGCGTCATGTCGCCGCTCCCCAGGCAGGCCACGCCGCGGGCCTGCTCCAGCCGGATGGGGCTGCCGTGGACGAGGACCAGGTAGTACTCCTCCGGATCGTGGCGGCGGATGTGCGCGGGGGAACGGCGGGCCACCATCGGCGAGAAGCTGAAGGCGGCCACCTGGCTGTGCGGCATCGCCACGGCCTCCACGCTGCCCCGGAAGCGGGTCGCGTGCGCGCTGTGGATCGCCACGGGCATGACCTCGGCGCCGACCATCCGGACCCACCAGTCGAACCGTTCCGGCGCCGGAACCCCGTCGGTGCTCGCGGACACCACCGGCCCGTCCCCGCCCTCGGTCTGCCGCGCCGCCTCATTGATGCTGGACATTCAACGATGCTCACGGCTGGCCGCCCCGCCGGGAAGCCGCCGGTCGGACAGATGGCGGCGGGAAGCGGAGGTGCCTTTCCGTGAAGAGCCGGGGCCCGCCGTCCCGCGAGGTCCCGGGCCTGCGGCACAGGCGGAAACCGCAGCCGCGCTGTAGGGGCGATGCTGCCCCTCTCAGTTACCCGCCCCACCGCGTGGCCCGGCCCCGGCCGCGGCCCCGGGCCCGCGCGTGTGCAGTGCCCGGCGGCAGAGGGCCGGGGTGGGGACGGCGGCCGCCACGAAGACGACGGCGAGGACGGCCCAGCCGCCGACCAGCGCTCCGGTGACGAGGGTGGTGATCAGCGCCGGTCCCACGGTGGCCACGGCTCCTTCGGTGCTGGCCGCGAGGCCCTGGTACTCCCCCTCGGCGTCGCGGCGCATCAGCCGCAGCGACAGCCCCCAGCGCGAGGCCACGTAGTGCAGTTCGCCGTAGACGTGCGCGGCGAGTCCCGCCAGGATGAAAAGGGAGGCGAGCAGGGCGCCCGAGGGCCAGGCCGCGGCGGCGAACAGCAGGCAGCAGACGGCCAGGGCGAGCCCGGCCTTGCGGGTGGAGCGGACCGCGCCGCGCAGGCTCTTTCCCTGCCGGGTCACGCGCACCTGGTACAGCGCGATGAACAGGGAGCTGACGACCACGGTCACCGGCGCCAGCCACACCGGAGCGGCGGTCCGGTACTGCAGCCACAGGGGAAGTCCGCTGGACAGCAGCGGCCAGCACAGGGAGAGCAACGCCGTCGTGCTCATCAGGGTGAGGAACGGGATGTCCCGTACGGCCTTGGTGCCGGGGCTGCGGCGGGACGCGGGCACCGGTGCGGTGTACGGCAGGCCGACGAGCACCAGGGCGGACAGGAAGGCCGCCAGGGCCACGACGGCCAGGGCGGCGTAGTACGGCCCGGCCGTGTCGGTGGACAGCACCCAGGCGGCGGCGCCCGCGCCCGCGGCGTACGTGATGTGCTGCACCACTCGGGCCTGTGCCAGCACGGTGAGGCGCCGGTCGCCCGGCATCAGGAGGTACACCAGGGTGACCTTGACGCCCCGGCCGGACGTCTCCGCGGCGGTGAACAGCGCCGCTGCCCCGAGCAGACTCCAGAAGCCGCTGGTGGTGAGGAAGAGCAGCACCAGCAACCCGCGGGCGACACTGACGGCGACGAACACCTGCCGGGCGCCGCGCCGGTCGGCGAGGGCGCCGACCGGGACCGCGGCGAGCAGGCCGACGCCGCCGCCGAGCCCCATGGCCAGGCCCATGGAGGCGGCGGGGATCCCCTTGACCGACGTCAGGTAGACGGCCCACATGCTGAACCACAGGCCGCCGCCGAAGGCCGACACGGCTTCGGAGTACAGCAGTTTCCGTACGACGCCGCGCTCCCGGGACGAGCCGTCGTCCGCCTCGCCCTCGGGCACGGTCGCGGATCCCGACGCGCCTGTATTCGTCACCTGAACTCCGTCCCTTTCGCGTCTGGCCCGCGCCGAGCCCGGAAGGATGGAACAGCACGCCGTACGACAAGGTGAACGCTTCTGGAAGAACGGGGACCGGGCGCCCGCCGGACGGTCACAGGAATGCTCCTCCATGAGCACCGGGGCTGGAATGTCGCAGACGGCTGTCCGGCGAGTACCCCGTCTTCAGGGCTTATTCGCGACCGTGTTCCATGGGTGTGATTCGGCCACGAGGGGTGGCGGCACAGGGACGGACACCCCTCGGCCGCACCGCCGTTGAGCTGCCGCTGAAGAGATGGGCACCATGTTTTCGGCCCCTTCCGGTCGTGACTGAATAAGCTCGCGCCCTGGACTTGACGTGTTCCCTGTCACGCGGCTTATCGTGCTGAAGTCGCCGCTTCGGTAGCCGATTCGCACGACCGTCCTTCCGCCGCTTCGGCAGAAAAATTCCAGAGACGCCGCTACCGGACGTGCCGCATGACTCGTGCCACATGACTCGTGCCACATGACTCGGGCATCAGCGCATTCGACGCCGCGGGATCTATCCCCCCTGGAGCAGTTGTGTCGCATTCCCCGCTGAGCATCCTTTCCCAGGTCGACTTCAACGGAAATCCGTTGAGTGAGGAGTTGTTGGCGAAAACCTTCCACCAGTTGATGGACGAGCACGGCTACGTGCTCATGTGCAACGTCCCCGACACCTTCGACCAGGTGCGGTTCTGCCGTGCGCTCGGGGCGTTCGTCCCCAACTACACCGGCGCCGTGGTCGGTGACGTCCGGCCCGAGCCGGGCATGGACGACGTCTACCACGCGGGCAACACCCGCCCGCTGACCCCGCACACCGAAGGCTACGACTTCGCCGTGCTGCCGCCCCGCTACATCGCCCTGTGGTGCGTCACGCCGGCCACCGGGCCGGGCGGCGAGACCACGCTGTGCGACACCCGGCCCTGGACGCAGGCCCTGACGGACGACGAGCGCGAGCGGCTCCTCGACCACACCTACGACTGGAAGACCACCGAGGGCGTGCAGCGGCTCGGCCTCGACCTCAAGACCCGGCACCCGATCCTGGAGGAGCACGAGAAGGGGCTCATCGTCCGCTTCAGCTGCAACAACCTCCTGCGGGACGACGACGACCCGGTGGCGGAACTCCAGGAACGCTGGAAGCACGCCTTCGAGGCGGAGCACATCGCCATCACCTACCAGCGCAACGACATGCTGGTCTGGGACAACTGGCGGCTGCTGCACGCCCGCAACGCGTTCACCGACCGCAGCAGGCATCTGCGGCGCATACAGATCGCGGCCTGACCGCCCGGCGAAGGAGACACCCGTGCACCGCACCATGCTCCACGCGAAGATCCACCGCGCCACCGTCACCCAGGCCGACCTGCACTACGTCGGTTCCCTCACCCTGGACCGCGATCTGATGGACGCCGCCGGCGTGCTGCCCGGCGAACAGGTCGACATCGTCGACATCAACAACGGCAACCGGCTGACCACGTACGTCATCGAAGGCGCCCGCGGCAGCGGCGTGGTGGGGATCAACGGCGCCGCCGCCCGGCTCATCTCCGTCGGCGACCTGGTGATCGTCATCGCGTACGCCACGGTCAGCGACGAGGAGGCGAGGACGCTGCGGCCGCGCGTCGTCTTCGTCGACCGGCACAACCACCCGCTGGACACCGGCGCCGACCCCGCCCACGTACCGGCCGAAGCGGACGCCGCGACGCTGATCCGAGGCGACCACCTGCTCGAAGGAGCCGCCTCATGACCTCGGTGCTGCCTCCCACGACCGCGGCCGGCCTGTGTGAGGTCCCCGCGGCCCTCTCCCACTACCACGACGAGCTGCGGCGCGTGCTCCAGCAGACCGCGGGCCGGACGCGCCCCGCCCCCGAGGCCTTCGCACCCGCCTGGGAACTGCCGGGCCCCGGTCCCGCGCTGGACGCGTTCTTCGCCCCCAGCACGATCAGCGCGCACCCCCTGACCGAGTATCAGGGCCGCCGGGTGGACCTGCTGCACCTGATGCACAACCCGCGCACCCGCACCACCAAGACCTATGCCTCCTTGCTGATCGTCGCCCGCGCGGTCGCGCACATCGAGCGCACCGGCGAGCGGGTCGTCATCATCACCCCCTCCAGCGCCAACAAGGCGACCGCGCTGAGGGACGCGGTGCTGCGCGCCCACGAGTGCGGTCTCGCCACCCCCGAGTCCCTCGGGATCGCCTGCGTGGTCCCCCTCTCCTCACGCGCCAAGCTGTGGCGCTCCCCCCTGACCGACGACCCGGAGCTGCGCCGGGCCAATCCGCTGACCGTGCTCGACACGGCCGAGCCGGGCCAGGTCAAGGAACTCGCCAGAACCGTCACCGACACGCTGTCCGCCACCTTGCACCGGGACCACGGAGTGCGGCTGTGGCACTCGCTGGAACTGCTCAACTACGCCGTCGCCGACACCGCCCGCGCCCTCTTCGAACGCGACCGGCTGCCCGCCGCGCCCCGTTTGCACGCCCACGCCGTCTCCAGCGCCTTCGGGCTGCTCGGGCACTTCCACGGGCAGCAGTACCTCACCGGCCAGGACTGGCCGGGCACCTCGGCCGGCTACTTCCTCGTCCAGCACCTGGGCACCCCGGACATGGTCTCCAGCCTCTACCACGACCACTTCGACCACCGGCCGAGCTGGACCGAGCGCGACGGGCTGCTCGTGCAGGACCACGACCCGCACTTCCCCCAGGTCGCCTACGCGCCCGACGAACAACTCGACGCGACCTTCTACACCCGCCGGCCGGCCACCTCCGCCCGCATGAACGAGATCATCCGCCGTCAGGGCGGGGGCGGCATCGTGGTCTCGCTGCCGGAGTGCCTGGAGCGCTACCCGGCCGTACGCTCCCTGCTCGCCCCCGCGGGGGTCCATCTGCCCGCCGACCCCCGGCGGCTGCGCGAGTGGTCCCTGGTGATGGCGCTGACCGGCGTGCTCAACGCCGTCGACCGCCACCTGGTGGACACCACCGACATCCTCGTCCACGGCTCCGGTTCCTACGCCGCCGGCGACTACGAACCGGTGCCCGAGGAGCAGCTGCGGCCGGTCGCGGACGCCGCGGATCTGGAGCTCGCTTTGCGCGAAGCGGTCCGCTGACGCCACGGCGCGGGGTGTGCCACGGCCGCCGCCCCGCGCCGCTCCCGCCGCACCATGGAGTGCCCTTGCTGTTCGAACCCCGCTCACCCCGCCCGCCCCGGTCGTCCCGACCGGCCCCGTCCGCCCCGCGCCCGGCGGCCGACGTCGTTCCCGCGCTGCCCGCGAGGCTGCGCTACACCTGGAACAACAGCCCGCACCCGGTCTTGCGCGCCGCCCGCCGCGTCGTCGACGACGCGCCCACGCGGGTGCGCGCCGTCGTCTCCCGGGAGCGCCACGGCCGCCTGGACATCGCCTACGTCGGACTGCCCGCCGGGCGCGCCAACATCCTGCAACTCCTGGAACAGCAGCGCGGCGCGCTCGGCATGAGCACGGGCCGCCGCGAACACGCCCTGGTGGCGTGGCGCGACCTGGCCCGCGGGGTGCTGCCCCCGGCCGACCTGGTGGTCGTCGGGGCCGAAGCCGGCCGCCTGGCAGGGCTCCCGTCGGACCGCTCCGTCACCGCGCCCTTCCGCATCCACCTCACCGTCGACATCCCCGCGCGCCTCGACGACCTCGAACAGCGGATCTCCAAGCGCGAACGCTGGCAGTTCCGCCGGGACCGCGCCCGCCACGACTGGGCGTGGACGCAGGACGCCACGCCACGGGCCCTGGAGTTCTTCTACCGGCGCATGCACCTGCCGACCATGGCGTCCCGGCACGGCGACCGCAGCAGGACCGAGCCGTGGCCGGTGGCCCGCCACGCCATCCTCCCCCACGGCACGCTCTTCTTCCTGACCGACGCCGGCCGGCCCGTGGCGGGCGTCCTGTGCCACTGGTCCGCCGACAGGACCACACTGACCACCCGCCTGCTGGGCGTCCTCGACGGCGACGAGCGCCACTACCGCGACGGCGCCTTCAAGGCGGTCTACCACCACCTGCTGCACTGGGCCCGGGAACAGGGCGTCCCCCGCGTCGACTTCTACGGCACGGAGGCGTTCGTCAGCAAGGGCATCTTCCAGTGGAAGCGCCGCCTCGGCCCGCGCGTCGAGCTTCCGCCCAACCACTTCTCCACCAAACGCATCCGCCTGTACCCGCGGCGCGACACCCCCGCCCTGCGCGACTTCCTCGTGGCGAACCCTTTGCTCGCCCACCAGCAGGACGGCTCCCTGGCACCGGTCTACTTCACCGACGACGAACGCCCGCCGCGGCTCGACCTCAGCGCGCGCTGCCCCGGGCTGCCGAGCCCGCACACCGTCCCTCTCTCCGCCTTCTTCGAAGGCCTGCCGACGCCCGCCCCGGTGACCCCATGACCAGCGCCCCGACCCGCCCCTGGACCGTCCTGGGCACCGGTGCGTTCGCCCGGAGCCTGCTGCGCGCCCTGGCCCACCGCCCGGGCCGCCTCACCACCGTCCACGTCGTCGGCCGCACCCCTGAGCGCGCCCGCGGCGTGGCCGCCCTCGCCGCCGGCCACGCGGCACTGGCCGGCACCCGGGTGGCGTTCGTCCCCCACAGCGCCGGCCTGTCGCCCGCCGACCGGCTGCGCCCCCTGCTGCGGGCCCAGCGCCCGGCCCTGCTGGTGGTCTGCGCGTCACCGCAGTCACCGGCCGAGGCACGCACCCGGGACTCCGACTGGGCCCGGCTGCTGCGCCGGGCGGGTTTCGGCGCCACGCTGCCGCTCCAGGCGGCGCTGGTCCGCGAGTCCGTGCTGGCCTGCGCCGACGCCTCGCCCGGCACCCAGGTGGTCAACGCCTGCTTCCCCGACCTCGTCAACCCCGCCCTGCACGGCGCGGACCTGCCCGTCCTGTGCGGTCTCGGCAACGTCGCCACCCTGGCCACCGGCGTCCGCGCCCGGCTCGGCGTACGCGACGACTCCCGCCTGGCGCTCCTGGCCCACCACGCGCACCTGAGCGCACCGGAGGGCCCGCGAGACGAGGCCACCGGATGGCTCGACGGCACCCCGCTCACCGGGCTGCGGGACGTGCTCGGCGAGGTGCGGGCGATGCCGCGCGACTTCCTCAACGAACTCGGCGCCCACAGCGCCGTACCGGCCCTGCACGCCCTCACCGATCCCTCCGCCTCGTACGCGGGCCACCTGCCCGCGCCGCACGGGCTGCCGGGCGGCTATCCCGTCCGCATCGACGGCGCCGCCCTCACCCTGCGGCTGCCGCCGGGGCTCTCCCCCGCCGACGCCGTCGCGTTCCACCGCGAGCGCGAGCACCTCGACGGCATCGGCCTCGGCGAGGACGGCCTGCTGCGCTTCACGCCCGCCACGCACGCCGTCCTGCGCGCCCACGGAGCCGACCTTCCCGGGGCGTTCGCCCCGGCCGACCTGCCCGACCTGAGCCGGCACCTCCTCCACCTGCGAGAACGGCTGCGCCGGACCTTCACGTCCGCACCCTCTGAGAAGGAGACCCCGTGACCACGTCCCCGCCGACCCCCTCCCCGTACCTGCTCGGAGCCGACAACGAGGAGCGCCGGCGTCTGCTCTTCCAGGCGGAACTGCTCCAGGACGACACGCAGGCCCTGCTCGACCGGCTGCCGCTGAGCGGGGGCGACAGGGCCCTGGACGTCGGCTGCGGACCGCTCGGCATCCTGGACGCGCTGTCGGCCCGGGTCGGGGAGGCGGGACAGGTCGTGGGGCTGGACGCCGAGCCCCGCATGATCGAGATGGCCCGCCGCACCGTCGCGGAACGACACCTGCCCAACGTCTCGCTGACCACCGCCGACGCGGCGGACACCGGCCTGCCCCGCTCCTCCTTCGACCTGGTCCACACCCGCCTGGTCCTGATGAACGTCCCCCACACCGACCAGGTGCTCGACGAGATGGTCGCCCTGGCCAGGCCCGGCGCCACCGTGGCCGTGCAGGACGTCGACTGGCTCACCCGCGTCTGCGAACCCCCGCACCCCTCCTGGGACCGCCTCGTCACGGCCATCGCGGAGCTGTGGCGCCGCAACGGCATGGACGTCACGCTGGGCCGCCGGCTGCCCGGCATGCTGCGCCGGCGCGGGCTGCGCGACGTCCGGGTCCGGGCGTCGACCCACGTCTTCCAGCACACGGACCCGTACCAGACCCTGCTGATCGACCGGGCCCGACTGTGCCGGTCGGCGCTCGTCGAGCACGGCCTCCTCACCGACGCCGAACTGGACGAGCACCTCCAGGCGCTCTCCCGGCACCTCGCCGACCCCGGCACGCTGGTCGTGCACGCCACCCTGTTCCAGGCGTGGGGGACCCGGCCGGCCACCGCGTGAAAAGCGGCTCCAGCGCGTCGACCGGCGCGCGGTACGAGGAGTGAGCCCGTCCCCCGGGCCATGGTGGGCGCGTCGGCGCAGGGGACGGGCTCACTCCTCCGGCTCGGCGAACTCCCGGGCGAGGGCGCGGTGCCTGTCCGCGGCCGACGCGCCCTGGGCGGGGCTGATGGTGGACCCCGGCATGCGGCTCAGGCGTTCGACCTCCGCCGCGAGGCGCAGGTGCTCGCGCCGCGCGTGCTCACGGCAGGCGAGGCAGGTGACGCGGTCCGGACGCGAGGAGGTCATGGCGCGCGCCACCCGCAGCCCGCAGCCCGTGGTGACGACGCCCGGCAGGTCAGTGACCAGACCGAACGTGGACGCCACCGCGTCGCGGACAGCGGCGTCGTTCCGGATCAGCCGCGCGTCGACGTGGATGTGCGGATCGGTCCCGGTATTGGTCCCGCTCATGGGCCCTCCCCTCGTGTTCCACCCGGCCGTCGGCGTCAGGCGTCCGCCGTCTCCCGGATCCGCCGCAGCCAGGAGACGCAGTCGGGAGAGCCCAGCAGGTCGGAGTGGCCGCCCGGGAAGGTGTGCCGGGTGAAGGGGCCGGTCGTGGTGGAGTGCCACGCGGCGATCGTGTCGTCCGTCGTCAGCGGGTCCTCGGCGCCGCGTGCCGCCAGGACGGGGCAGCGCAGGCCGGGGACCGTCCCGGGGGTGAACTGCCGCAGCAGGCGCAGGTCCTGGGCCGCGGTCTCGGCGACGACGGCGCGCCACTCGTCCGAGGGGGCCCCGGCCAAAACGCCGGGGTCGACCCGGTCGAGGTAGGCCGCCGCCTCCGCCGGACCGGCAGCGGCCTGCTCCGGCACCCGCAGCAGGCCGGGCCCCACGGCACCCGCCACCGCCAGCGCGGCCACCTCGACGCCCGCCTCGCCCAGGCGCACCGCCGTGGCGTAGGCGACGTACGCGCCGTAACTGTGCCCGAACAGCAGGGGACGTACGGCGGACCGGCGGAGGATCTGTTCGGCGCAGGCCCGGACCACCGCGTCGAAGGAGGGGGCCGGTTCGCCGAAGTCCCGGCCGAGCCGCCCGGGATAGCGCACCGGCCAGGACGACCGGCCCAGCGCCTCCGTGAGCGGACCGAACTCGGCTCCGAAGGAGCCCGCCCCGGGGAAGAAGACGGTCACGCTGTCGTCGTTGCCCGTGTCGACCGTGCCGACCGTGTTGTCCACCATGCCGTTCATGCCGTCTGTGTCGTCCATGCCGTCTGTGTCGTCGGTGTCGTCGGTGTCGTCCATGGGGGTCTCCGTAACTCCGTAGCTTCGCGTTCGTCGGCGACGGGTCTCACCGGTCCGCGCTCTCGTACTCGGGTTCCCGCGTCGGCGGGCGTCGGGCGAAGGTGGCGGTCGCCAGCCAGACGGCGGCGAACAGGGCCCAGCACGCCCACATGGGCGGGCCTGCGAGGACGGTCACGGCGACCACCGTGACGGCGCACAGCACGGTGACCACCCGGGGGGTGGCGCCGGGCCCGGCCAGCTTCGCGTACGAGGCCGCGCCCAGGCCGTAGAGGACGAAGTAGATGCCGCCGGACAGGACGAAAAGCAGCTCGAACGACATGACGCCGGTCGAGCCGAGCACCGCGATCAGGACCAGGACGGCGCCGACCACCAGGACGGACGTCACCGGGTTGCTGTCCCGGTGGCGCACCTGGGCCAGCGGTCGCGGCAGGTAGCCACTGCGGGCCATGCCGAACACCAGCCGGGACAGGGCGAGGACCGAGGCGCACACGTTCGCGGCGATGGCGGCGACGACCAGCGCCAGCGTCACCGGCCGGCCCAGGTCCCCGAGCGAGCGCTCCGCGAGCCGCAGCAGCGGGGCGTCGTCCAGGGCCTCGTCCCCGGGGGACACCGCGCTGAACAGGCCGAGCAGGACGAGGCCGTAGAGGGCCACCACGATGACGTAGGAGGCGGCGAAGATGCGCGGGATGGCGTCCGGGCGCTTGTGCTCCTCGAAGGTGAAGGCCACGGTCTCCCAGCCGGTGAAGGCGACGTAGACGGCGGTGAGCACGCTGCCGAACTCCCCGAGGCGGGGCAGGTCGGCGCTCGGGGCTGCTACGCCGTGCGTGCCGAGCGCGACCAGCGCGGTGCAGGTGACCAGGACGAACAGGCCGAGCACCAGGGCGACCTGGACCTTGCCGGACACGTTCGCGCCCATGCAGCCGATCAGGGTGGCGGCGGCCAGGACGGCGATCGGGAACAGCCAGGCCAGGCTCGGCACGCCGGCGAACTGGGCGACGTAACGTCCGCCGGTGATGGCGGTCGCCGGGATGCCCGCGACCAGCGCGAGGGTGGCCAGGAGTCCGGAGGAGCGCCCGACGGGCCGGCCGAAGGCGACCTCGGAGTAGTGGGCGACGCCGGACGCCGAGGGGTGGCGGCGGCCGAGCCAGGCGTAGCAGTACAGCAGCGGGACGACCGACACGGCGGCGACGGCCCAGGGCAGCCACGCGGAGCGGCCCAGTTCCTGGTAGCTGGTGCCCGGCAGGATCATCATGCCGCTGCCGAGGATGGTGGACAGCGCGAGGAAGGTGCCGACGGTGCCGCCCAGTGACTTCTGCAGTCCGCTCACGCCGCCTCCTCCTCGGCGGCGGGGGTGGCGGCGAGCACCCCGGCGAGGGCGCGGCCGAGGGCGGCGGCCCGGGCCGCGTCCAGGCTGTGTCCGCCGGGGACGACCGTCAGGTGGAACTCCCCCGACACGCGGTGGGCCCAGGCGGCGCAGCGTTCGGTGGGGATGAACCGGTCGTCGCGTCCGCACAGCACGTGCAGATCGGTGAGGCGGTCGTCGGGGGCGGTCCGCTCGGCGAGGCGGTCGGCCACCGCGGCGTCGCCGCGCAGGCCCTGCGCGATCTCCGCCAGCATGTCCTCGTCGTCGAGTAACTCCGGTGGGAAGCCGTCGTGGGCGAGTACTTGGGCGATCTCGGAGTCGGTGAGCTGTGACATCGTCGGTATGCGTCCTGAGGAGTCGGGGCAGGGGGTGTTGACGACTAGTACCCCGGTCGGCCGGACACCCCTCATGTCGAGGGCCGGTTGCAGGCGGACGGCGGAAAGGCCGCCCATGGAGTGCCCGGCGAGGACGATCCGGCGGGCGCCGCGGCGGGCCGCGGCGCGCCGGATCTCCTCGACGGTGCGCTCCTGCCACCGGCCCGAGTCGAGGTCGGCCACGGATGCGGCGTTCGGCAGGGCCAGCGCGGCCAGGCCGTGGCGGGCGGCGGCGTCCCTCAGCAGGGTGAGGGTGGTGCCGCCGCCCCCGGCGGCCGGGAAGCAGACGCACAGGTCCTGGCCGGGGGTGGCGGTGCTCACGACGCGCCGAATTCCTTGGCGTCGACCACCTCGACCTGGAGTTCGGTCAGGCCGAGCATGAAGTTCGAGCGCAGCCGGCGGGGCGGTGTGCGCACCGCGAACGCCTTGTCCCAGGCGGCCAGTTCCTCGACGAAGGTCTGGATCTCCAGGGTGGCGGCGGGGGCGCCGACGCAGCGGTGCACCCCGGCGCCGAAGGCGAGCTGCTTGTTGTCGGCGCGGTCGATGAGGAACGTGTCGGGGTGGTCGAAGACCTCGGGGTCCCGGTTGGCCGACATGTTCCACAGGGTGACGAAGCTGCCGGCGGGGATGGTGTGCCCGCCGACCTCGAAGTCCTCCACGGCCAGCCGCTGGACGTAGCTGTTGGTGGAGGTCCAGCGGAGGAACTCCTGGGTGGCCACGTCGCAGCCGACGTCGCCGTCGGCCACCTTGCGCCACTGCTCGCGTTCCCCGTCGATGGTGTGGACGGTCAGGCCGGCGGTGTGCGGGGTCGTCTCGTTGCCGCCGACGGCGACGTTCAGACCGTTGAGCACGGCGACGTCGCGGGGCATCGTGCCGTCGGCCACGCACTGCGCCAGGAAGCCGATCATGTCGTCGGCCTGCCCGGTGCCGAGCCGGTGCCCGATCAGGTCGTCGATGAACTCGAGGACGTCGAGCTGCGCGTCGACGAGGGAGTCCAGCGGGGAGTTCCCGGCGTACACCTCGTCGCGGTAGCCGATCATCGTGCGGGTGGCTTCCAGCAGGTGGTGGGCGTCCTTGGGGCCGATGCCGAACAGCACCTCGAGCACGCCCTTGGGCAGCTCCGGCGCCACGACGGCGCTGAAGTCGAGCTGGTCGCCCACCGACAGCTTGCCGAGGGCGTCCTGGAGGTTGCGGCGCACCGTGCGGCCGACCCTGGCGAGCATCTCCCGGCTGAACCCGCTCGTCTTGATCGGCTTGCGGATGGCGGTGTGCGCGGGCTGGTCGGTGACGATGAGCATGCGGCCGGAGGCCGAGTCCTTCTGCGGCAGGTAGGAGCCGTCGACCATCGTCCCGTACGAGGAGCTGAGCCGCTGGTGGTCGACGTAGGCCGTGTAGACGTCGGCGTACCGGGTCAGGGCGTAGAACTCGTAGCCGTCGTCGCGGCGGTGCACGGAGACCGGGTGGTCGGCGCGCAGGCCGGCCAGGTAGGTCCACGGGTCGTCGTCGGCGAAGAACTCCGGCGAGTACAGCGGGCTGTCATCGACGACCAGCATGGGTGCCTCCGATCAGGTCGGCTATCCGTTCCGGGGTGCGGCCCTCGAAGAAGACGTGGCCCGGGACCTTGACCCCGGTCCGTTCCTTCAGCAGGGCGCGGCACCGCAGGACGGCGAGGGAGTCGACGCCGGCGGTGAAGATGTCCGTGTCGTGGGTGAGGTCGCGGTTGAGCACCGTGCGCACGCAGTCGGTGATGGCGGCGGGTGAGATGTCCTTCGTTTCTCCGATGTCTGTCATGTCTCCTCGGCCTTGTCCGTGGTTCGGTAGTGGTCCATCAGGGTGGGGACGTCGACCTTGCCGCCGGCCCGGACCGGGTACCGGTCCACCAGGCTGATGCCGATCGCGGTCGAGAAGTCCTGGACGACGGTCTCGATCCGCGTCCGGGTGGCCGGGTCCCCGAGAGTGGCCGGGTCGGTGCGGACGAAGGCCACGGTGTGCCGTTCGCCCTGCACCACCCGGCAGTCGCGCACCCGGGGCAGGGCGGTGACCCGCTGCTCCAGGGCCGCGGTGTCGACGCGCATGCCGTTCACCTTGACCTCGCCGTCCAGCCGCCCGGCGAACACGAGGTCGCCGTCGCCGTCGGTACGCACCAGGTCCCCGGTGCGGTACGACGGCCGGCCCTCCTCGTCGTGGAAGCGGTGGGTGAGGACGCCGTCGTCGAGGTAGCCCAGGCAGACGAACGGGCCGGTGACGACGAGTTCGCGGGTGCCGGGCGGGCCGTCGTCCGCGGGGCGCAGGACCTGCCGGCACCCCGCCAGCGGCCGCCCGATGGGCACGGTCGGCGCGGTGAGGTCCTCGGGCAGCCGGTAGTGGTGCGTGGCGAAGGTGGCCTCGGTCGGCCCGTACAGGTTGACGAAGGCGTGGCGCAGGCCCGCCTGCCGGGCCTGCCGGTACGTCGACACGCGGAACTGCTCGCCGCCGCTGAACAGCCAGGGGATGTCCGCGACGGCCTCGGGCAGCACCTCGACGACCGTGGCGAGGACCGCAGCGGGCAGCAGCAGGCGGCTGATGCCGTAGGTCCGCGCGAGGCCAGGCCAGGCGAAGACGTCGTCGTTGACGTGGGGCAGGCACACGACTCTCCCGCCCGTCGCCACCGTGCGCCAGGTGTCGAACCACCAGCCGTCGTAGGTGGGGGTGGCGAAGCTGCCGGCCGTGAGCCCGCCGGGCGCGGGGACGTCCAGGTCCCGGCAGGTGAAGAGGGCCAGCAGGTTGTCGCGGCCGACGGCGACGGCCTTGCGGCTGCCGGTGCTGCCGGAGGTGTAGTTGACGGCCACGACCTCGTCGGGGAGCGGTTCCGGGCGCGGGCGGCGCGGGGGCCGCGTGACGGACTCGACCGACGGGTGCGGGCCCCTGGACACGGTGAGCACGAGGTCGGGCCGGATGCGGTCGAACTCCCGCTCGGTGAGCCTGTGGTCGTCGGCGACGGCCACGGAACCGGCCCGCCAGGCGCCCAACTGGCCCGCGAAGCAGCCGAGTTTGCATCGGGACCGGATGACGACCACACGGGCCGGGCCGTGCGCGCGGACGCTCGCCTCGACCGCCGCGGCGAGCCGCCCGACGTCCGCCCCGCTGTACTCGGTACCGTCCTCGACCCACACGGTGTCCGGCGAGGACCAGCGGCGGCCGTGCAGCAGCTCGTGCCAGGCGTCCGCCGTCCGCGTACCGGTCACCGGTGCGTTCGTCATGGACGTGTCCCTCATGGACGTGCCAGTAGGGGGCGTGTCCCTCATGGACGTGTCCGTCGTGCGCGGTTCGCTCATGAGCGCAGTCCCAACTCGTCGATGATCGCGCTGATGCTGATGAGGCTCAGCCGGACGTCCCACTTGTCGGGCGTGGTGTCGGCGCCGAGGGCCTCCAGCGCGTCGGGGCGGAAGACGCCGCTGGCCGCGACGAGGTCCCGCCAGCGCGACAGGGTCCGGCCGTCGGCCGTGTCGGCGAGTCCGTACGCCGTGAAGCCCTGCTTGGCGCGGTGCAGGATGCGTTCGGGCACGATGCCGGCGTAGGCCTCCTTCAGGCAGGCCTTGCCCTCGAAGTCGGCCATCTTCCGCTCGTCGGGGACGCCGAGCGCCAGGTCGACGACGGGGTTGCCGAGGAACGGGTAGCGGCCCTCCACCGAGTTCGCCATGAGCATCATGTCGCCGTGGTCGCCGAGCAGGTGCCCGCCGAGCTGTACATACACGTCGGCGATCGACCGGAGCTGCATCCGGGTCAGGGAGGCGGTCTCCTCGTCGTCGAAGGGGATCAGCCGGTCGCGCCAGTACTCCCGGCCGGGCAGGGCGTCGCGTGCCTGCGGGGACAGGCTCAGGTCCCGGCGGCGGGCCGTCCTGGCGCGGTCGGTCTCCCAGGCGAAGTCGGCCCTGCCCCAGGCCTGTTCGTTCTCGGCGTGGTGCTCGGGCGGTGTGCGGCGGGCGCCGTCGAACGCGTAGGAGTCGTAGCCGAAGAACAGCTCGTCGGCGCCCTCGCCGGAGATCACGCCCTTCAGGCCGGTGAGCCGGACCTGGCGGGAGAGCATCAGGGCCGCGACGTTGTACGTCTCGCGCTGCGGGTAGCAGCAGTGGCGCACCATGTCCTCGAACTCGGCGGCGACGTGGGCGGGGCTGCAGCGGACCTGGTGGTGCTCGCTGCCCACGGCGTCGGCGACCTCGCGCTGGAACCGCCCTTCGTCGAGGGTGACGTCGTCGAAGAGCACGGAGAACGTCCGGGCGGGCTTCTCCCGGGCGCGGGCCGCCTCGAGGACGAGCGTGCTGGAGTCGAAGCCGCCGCTGAGGTAGGCGCCGATCTCGACGTCCGCGCGCAGCCGGTCCGTCACCGCCCGGCCCACGGCCGCGCGGATCTCCTCCCCGGTGGCGGGGCGGTCCGCCTCCCGGAACTCCCCGTACCGCCAGTAGCGCACGGTCTCGGGGGGCCGGTCCGCGCCGAAGCGGACCACGCAGCCGGGCGGTACGGCGCGCACGTCCTCGACCAGCGTCCTCGGCGCGACGATGTTGCCGAGCGCCAGGTACTGGTCGACGGCGCCGAGGTCGAGCCGCCAGGGGTGCGGCACGCCGCGCACCAGCGGTTTCAGCTCGGAGCAGAAGTGCACCTGGCTGCCGAGCACGGCGTAGAACAGGGGGCAGACGCCGAAGCGGTCCCGGCCCAGGTAGAGGCTGTCGTCGGCCCGGTCGTGGATGACGGTGGCGAACTGCCCGTCGACCCGGGTCAGGCCCTCGGGCCCGTGGCGGGCGAACAGCTCGGGCAGCACGGCGACGTCGACCCGGTTGTCGGGCGGTCCGCCGCCGAGCAGGGCGCGCAGCTCGGCGGCGTTGTAGATCTCGCCGTTGGTCAGGGCCGCGTACCGGCCGCTCGGGTCCTCGGCCGGCTGCCAGCCGTCCTTGAGCGCGGTCATCCCGAGCCGGCCGAGCTTCGCGGCGAGGACGGGCGTGTTCAGGGAGTAGGTCTCGTCCGGGCCGCGGTGGACGAGCCGGGCGTGCATCGCCGCGGCGACGGACCGGTCCAGGGTTTTGTCCGGGGCGTAGGTCCCGCACAGGCCGCACATCGTGTCACACGCTCCGTTCCCGCAGCCGGTCGGCGAGGTCGCGCAGGGTGTCCGCGCGCAGCACGTCGCGGACGCCGGCGTCGGTCCAGCCGAGCTTCTTCATGCCGGTGACCAGGACGACGGCCGAGGCGGAGTCGCCGCCGAGCTCGAAGAAGTTGTCGTCGAGCCGCGCGTCCTTGACCCCGGTGAGCGTCCGTACGAGGCGCAGCACCTGCTCGTCCGGGCGTTCGGGGGCGTCCTCGGGGGCGCGGGCGTGCCGCCGGGCGCGCAGGGCGTCCCGGTCGATCTTCCCGTTCGGGGTGCTGGGGAAGACGTCGACGCGTTCGAGCACCGACGGGATCTTGTACGGGTCGAGGAGGCCGTCGAGGTGGCGCCGCAGGGCGCGCGGGTCGGCCGTGCCCTGGTAGTAGCCGACCAGGGTGTCCGCGGCCGCGGTGTCGCCGTCGGCGTGGGCCTCGGGGACGACGACCGCTTCGCGCACGTCCGGGTGGCGGCACACCGCGGTCTCGATCTCGCCGGGGTCGAGCCGGTAGCCGCGGACCTTCACCTGGCGGTCGAGGCGCTCCACGTAGCAGAGCCGTCCGTCGCGCAGTTCCACGACGTCGCCGGTGGCGTGGCCGCCGGTCCCGTCGGGGCCCTTCAGTGGCTCGACGCCCTGCTCGGTGAGGTACCCGGCGGCCACGGAGGCGCCGGTGACGACGAGTTCGCCGCGCCTCACGCCGCTTCCGGTGGCGCCGGTGTCGACGTCGCGCAGGACGTACGCGCAGTCGCCGACCGGTTCGCCCAGCGGCACCGCGTCCCGGCAGTCGTCGGGGTCGAGGGCGTCGCTGAGCAGGTTGCACACGGTGGTCTCGGTGAGGCCGTAGGCGTTGTGGAAGCCGGCCGCCTTCGACCAGGTGCGGACCGTGGCGGGGCGGCACGGTCCGCCTCCGTTGACGACGTGTTCCAGGCGCATCGCGTCGGTGGGTTCGGTGACCGTCAGGGCGAACGGGGTCGTCTTGAGGTGGGTGATCCCGAACCGTTCGAGGGTGTCCTGGAGGACGGGGCCCGGCGCGAGCCGCTCCTCGTCCACGACGACGAGGCAGGCGCCCGCGGTGAGGGTCCACAGGATCTCGGTGAGGCAGCCGTCGAACGTGAGCCGGGCGAACTGCAGGGTGCGGCTGCCGGGCCCGACGGACAGGCGCGTGACGTGGTCGCGGATGACGGGGGCCAGCGGGGCGGCCCGCACGAGGACGCACTTGGGGGTGCCGGTGGACCCCGAGGTGTGGATGGCGTAGCCGATCTCGCCGTCGGCGAAGGGGAGCCGGCGGGGCGCCCGGCCCTCGGTGGTGCCCCGGTGGTTCGACGGCTCGGTGCGCTCAACCTGGTGCGCGGCCGGGTGCCGGTGGGCCTGGTCCGCGGTGCCGTGGGGGGCCTGGTCCGCGGTGCCGTGGAGGTCCGGGGCCGTGGCGGCCCCGGCGGTGGTGCGCCAGCGCTCCGGCAGTCGGGTCAGCTCCACGTCGCCGTCGTCGCCCGTGCCGCGGGCCAGCAGACGGATGCCGAGGAGGCCGGTCTTGGCGGCGTTGGAGGCGTCGCTGTCCCGTTCGTCGACGAAGACGAACGGCCGCCACGCCTTCAGGGCTCCGACCATGGCGACGATCGCCGCCGCGCCGCGGGCGCCGAGCAGGGCGACCCATTCGTCGGGGCGGGTGGTGCGCCGCAGCCGGTCCGCGAACGCGTCGGTGCGCGCGCCGAACTCGCGGTAGGTCATGCCGGACCGCGGGGTGCGCAGCGCCTCGTGGTCCGGGAGGTCCCGGACGGCGCGGTCCAGGCCGTCGAGCAGGGACTCCTCCCCTGCTTCTCCTGGTCGCATGTCACCCTCCTTCGCTGTGGGCGCTGTGGGCGCTGTGAGATGCGGAGAACCGTTCCTCGTGGCGGTCCGCCGGCCCTTGCTGGCGGACGGGGTGGGTCAGCGTGCCGACGTCCTGGACGAGCGCCCGCACCGTGTCCCCGGCCTGGATGACCGCCGCGCCGGGGGTGCCGGTGCAGATGACGGTGCCGGCTTCGAGGGTGCGTCCGGCGCTGAAGTACTCCACGAGGCGGTCGATGCCGAACTTCATGTCGGCGGGGGTGGCGGCCGCGATCGTCTCCCCGTTGCGGACGGTGGCGATGCGCAGGGCGCGCAGGTCGTCGTCGTCGAACTCGTCCAGGGTGACGAGGACCGGGCCGACGCTGCAGAAGGTGTCGAACCCCTTGGCCCACGGGATGTGGCGGGGGTTCTCCCGGATGACGTCCTCGGCCGTCATGTCGAGGACGGCGGTGACGCCTCCGACGACGGAGCGCCAGTCGGCCCGCTCGACGTTCTTGCAGGTCGTCTTGATGACCAGGCCCAGCTCGGCCTCCGCGGTAACCCGCTGGGACTGCGTGGGCAGCTCGATGTGGTCACCGTTGCCGATGAGGCAGTTGGCGGGGCGCAGATAGGAGCCGGGGCCGGAGCGCGGCTGTGCGGACGCCAGGTCCTCGGAGTGACGACGGTAGTTGAGTCCGGCGCCCCAGATGTCGGCTCCGGGGTCGACGACCGTGGGGGCGAGGTCCGGGTCCGGCCGGACGGGGGTGAGGGTGGCCGCGTGCCGCTCCAGGGCGGTGGTCAGCTCCCGTGCCCGCGCCTCGTCGAGGAGGTCGCTCAGCCGGGTCGTGCCGGCGTACCCGGGCACGTCGGCGAGGTCGAACCACTGGTCGTGGTGGTGTACGGCGATGCCGTGCCCGGTGGTGGACGTGCCGGTCCTGCTGATTCTCATGGTGGTCTCCGTGGGTGGGCGGATCGGATGGCGGTCCGCCGGTGGGCTGTTGCCTTGCTGGGGCCCCGTGCTGGGGCCGGGCCGGCTCGGGGCCCCGGGCGGGGCGTCGGGCATGGCTCCGCCCGGGGCGGGACGAGCCGGGCGCGGGGAGCCGGTGGCCGGTGAGGGCGGCGCGGCGGGCCGGTGGACCGTGGGGCGGCATGGGGCGGCGTGGGCAGCCGGCGGCCCGGGCCGGTGCCGCGCGCGGGGGGGCGTGCCGGGGTCTCCGCCGCGTCGGCGGGGCCCGGAACGGTGGGGTCAGGCGCTGATCCTGCTGGCGGCGGCGCGGAAGTCGTCCTTGCGCGGACTGTGGTCGGCGATCTTCACGGCCGTCTCCATGAGCCGCGCCGGGTCGGTGTCGTGCTCCGCGGCCAGCTTCTCCACCAGCGGGAAGTAGCCCGAGTGGATGCCGATCACGGCACCGAGGACCTGCATGGTGCGGTCCTCGGGGATGGGCCGCATGTTCTCGCGGCAGTACTCGGCGAGCCTGGCGAGTTCCTGGTAGTCGAAGAGGTCGGTCTCCAGCATCTTGATGACGCCGGCCAGGGACTCGATGGCGGCGTTGCCGGATCCGCGGCCGATGCCGTCGAGGGTGGCGTCGACGATGCCGGCGCCCGCCTGCAGGGCGGTGATGCTGTTGATGTTGGCCATGCCCAGGTTGTCGTGCCCGTGGAAGCCGACGACCGGGAACTGCTCGCTGACCGCGCTCACGTAGGTCTGCACGTCGGCGGGGAGCATCGCGCCGTAGGAGTCGACCACATAGACGCCCGCGATGTCCGGGGTGACCCCGTCGAGCAGCCGGACCAGCTCGGCCACGGGGGTGGCGCTGGACTTCATGAGGTTGAGGTAGACCTGCCCGCACAGTTCGGTGGCGCGTCGCAGGTAGTCGAGGTGGTCGGGGACCCGGTCGGGCTCCATGCCGACCCGGACGAAGGACATCCCGCGGTCGCTCATCTCCGCGATGGTGTCGAGACGGGTGAACTCGGGCTGGGCGAACATGCCCCAGGGCTTGCGGGTGAGGGCGGAGCGGGCGATCTCGGCCCAGCGGTAGTGGCCGATGTTGCACGGTTTGATGCCGCTGCGCTCGGCCTCCAGGCCGATCCCGTGGCCGACCTCGACCTTGGCGACCGGGATGGAGTCGAGCCGGGTGAGCAGGTGCGTCACGAACTCCTCGTCGAGCTGGAAGTCGACGGCGTACGAACCGTCGCGCAGCGTGCAGTCGAGCAGTTCGATGGCCGGCACATCCTCGAGCCGGCCGTCCGCTAAGGACATGAGGTTACTCCTCGTTTTAGGCAGCACGGATGACGTCTCCGAAAGGGTCAGAAAGGGTCCGGGGAAATCCGGAAGAGTCCTGGAGGGTGGTAGGGGCGGGGAATCCAGTGAGGACGGAAACAAGGGGGGCGGGCAGCGATGGCCGCTTGTTCTGTGCTGTACGGAATACGCGTGCCCAACCCTAGGTGTCATAGACACGTGTACAGGCTTTGACCGGATAACACGCCCCTACCGCCGGGAAGGTGACGGTGTCGATCACCGGGCCCGCGGGGCGCCGGGCGGCAGGACATCGACCGTCCTCACTGCTGGGGACCGGAACGCGAAGTCGTGACTCCGGATCACCAACGGGACCAACCGGACCGCGCGGGACTGGAGTTGTGCTCGCGGGAGCACAGAGTTCCGGTCGAGGTGGCACGAAACCCCCTGTCCCCCCTTGACGTAGGCGCCGGGCGGCTACTCGTTTTCCGACCGTCTCACATGGCGAGAACTGCCCTCTTTCCGGTTTCCGGACGTTCCGAAAGTCGGGGGGACAACCGGGTTCCGGATATCGGGGCGGAGCCGGTGCACGGCGGTCGGCGGAAGCGGCCGCGCACGGCAGGGACCCGCTTCGACGAATTCCGCACTGTGTGCCGTGACAATGACCGCACCCGCCCGGTGTGCGCTGTGAGGCAAGGGTGTGGGCACTGCGGTGCAAGGTGTGTGTGTCTGGCTGTCTACCGTGCAGGGCGAAGCCGCGGCCTCCGCGTACAGGGTCTGCTTGCTCCCGGCACGCGGGCCCGACGGGTGGCGGTGGAGTTCATGTGCGGGCCCGACGAGGGGTGGCGGAGTTCATGTGTCGCGCTTCGCGCAGCGAGACATGTGCGCGACCGGGACACCTCATGTCACCCGCCGCACCGTCGAACAAACCGCACAACCAAGAGCCGCTCGACGAGCGGATCGCCATCCCTCACACCGCGAGAGAACCCCCCACGCGGCACCACACCGCGCCACCGACACGCGTCCCACCGAAAGGCACCACCCATGACCCGGCCGACCCGACCCACCCAGCCCGAACGCCCTGCCACCACCGCGGTTCCGACCGTCGAGCACGTGGCCGACCGGCACCGGTACGTCGTCCTCGTCGACGGCGAGCGCGCCGGTCTGACCGCCTACCGCGACCGCGGTGTCCAGCGTGTCTTCTTCCACACGGAGATCGACGACGCCTTCGCCGGCCGGGGCCTGGCGGCACAGCTCGTCCACGCGGCGCTCACCGATGTGCGCGCGTCCGGCATGCGCGTCGTGCCGGCCTGCCCCTACGCGGCCAAGTACCTGACCATACATCAGGAGTTCGACGACATCACCGACCCGGCGACCCCGGAGGCCGTGCGGTGGCTGGAGGCACACCTGAGGTGACCGGGCGCCGCGGACCCTGCCTCTGGAGGCGCGCCGGGCCGCTCACCAAGGGGCGCACCAGCGGTGGGCGGCGCGGCGGACGACGGCGCTGCGGGCGGGGCCGCCGAGGTCAACGGCGGCCCGTTTGAGGTGGTCGGCGACGCGGTGCGGGCCCAGCGGGTCGGCGAGGGCGGACAGATGGGCCTTCACCCCCACGAGTTGGCGTGCCTTGGGCCGGGGTGCCGAGAGGGCCCGCACGATGGCGCGGATGAGGGGTTCGGGGCCGGGTTTGCGGGCCGCCGCCCGCAGTGCCGGGATCATCGCGCGGTAGGCGGAGGTGTGCGGCGAGGAGCTGTCCGCCAGGGCGCCGAGGGCGTCGGCGGCCCGGTCCCAGATGGGGCTGCCGTAGCCGTCCGCCTCGATGAGGACGACCTGGATCCCGGCGGGTGACACCTCCATCCGCAGGGCGTCGTTCCAGGCGTTCATCGCGGCCTTCGTGGCGCAGTACCAGCCCATCAGGGGGGCCGTGACGCGCCCGGCGAGGGAGGAGTTGTTGACGACGCGCCCCTCCCCGCGGGCGCGCATGACCGGCACCGCGAGCCGGGTGAGCCGGGCCGCGCCGTGCAGGTTGACGTCGAACAGCTCGTGCACGGTGGTGTCGTCGAGGTCCTCGACGGCGCCCATGCGCAGGATCCCGGCGTTGTTCACCAGGGCCCAGGGGCCGCCGTCGGTGTGTGCGGCGACCTCGTCGAAGGCCTGCTCGCAGGAGTGCGGGTCGGTGACGTCGAGGAGGACCGTGCGCACGCCGACCCCGCGCGCGGCCGCGGCGGCGCGCAGGAGGTCGGCCTCGTCCTTGTCGAGGGCCGTGCCGAAGACGTCGTACCCGCGGCGTGCCAGGCGCAGGGCGGTCTCCAGGCCGACTCCGCTGGTGGCACCGGTCACCAGGACGCTGCGTCGCATGGGCAACTCCGTAAGTCGTCGGATGGGGAGCGGGGGGCGGTCCGAGGACCGTGGTGCGGGTGGGGCGGGAGCCGCGACGGGTTCGACTCAACTCCCGGTACACGCAAGGTAGTTGGTCCGACTGGCCGAAACGCCGGGCACGGCGCGGCGGTCGGCCGGAGGGCACCTTGACTGTGCCACGTCCGATGGTCACATTCATCAGTGTCAGACGGCGGGCGTCCGGGCCCCGTCACGCGATGCCCCGCGGGGGCCCTCACGCGGTGTCCCGCGGGAGCCGTCACGCGGTGTCCGGCGGTGCGGACCCGTCCCCCGCGCCGCGCCGTGCCGGAGCCGGGCCGAGAGGGCGGGCGGAGAGGCAGGCTGGAGTGACCACCGATCACAGCACCGCCGTCGAGGACCTGCTGGACGTCCTCACCCCCGACCGCATCGACGCCCGTACGTTCCGTCCGCGCGGGCCCGTCTCGTGGTCGTCGCGGCACCTCTACGGCGGTCAGGTGGCCGCGCAGGCCCTGCTGGCCGCCGGGCGGACCGTCGCCGAGGACCGGCCCGTGCACTCCCTGCACGCCTACTTCGTCCGGCCCGGCGACCCCGACGCCGCCGTGCCGCTGCTGTTCGACGTGGACGAGGTGCGCGACGGGCGGGCGGTGAGCCTGCGGCAGGTGACCGCGCGCCAGCGCGACGCCGTGCTCTTCACGCTGTCCGCCTCGTTCCACCGCGCCGAGCCGGGCCTGGACCACCAGGACTTGATGCCCGCGGTCGGGGTGCCCGAGGCGCTGCCCACGTACGAGGAGCGCCTCGCCCGTGCCCTGGGGGAGCCCGTGCTGCCGCTCGGCATGCCCTTCGACCTGCGCTACGCGGGGCCGTTGAGCGTCGAGGCGCAGCGGGACCCGGCGCTGCGCACCGGGTCCAACCCGCTGTGGCTGCGCACGAACGGCGCCCTGCCCGGGGATCTGCCGCCGCTGGTGCACGCCGCGCTCCTCACGTACATCTCGGACATCCTGCTTGACACGGTCGCCCTGCGGCACGGCCTGTCGTGGGCCGACGGCACGGCGCGCCCGCGCAGTGTGGACCACGCCCAGTGGTTCCACCGGCCGTTCCGCGCCGACGACTGGCTCCTGCTCGCCCAGGACACGCCCGTCGCGTACGGCGGCCGGGCCCTGGCGCGGGCGCAGGTCTTCACCCGCGGCGGCGACCTGGTCGCCTCGGCGGTGCAGGAGGGGCTGGTGCGGCTGCGCCGCCGGCCCGCGGCGGAGCCCGAGGGGCCCGTCAGTGGGCCAGGCCCCCGGACACCTCGATCACCTGGCCGGTGATGTAGCGCGCCCGGTCCGAGGCCAGGAAGCAGACGAGGTGGGCGACGTCCTCGACGCTGCCGAGCTGCCGGCCCGGGATGCGCTTCTTGATCTCCTCCAGGCGTTCGGGCGGGATCCCGGCCGTCATGTCGGTGGCGATCAGGCCGGGCGCCACCGCGTTGACGCGCACGCCGAGCTCGGCGAGTTCCTTGGCGAGGGCCTTGCTGAAGCCGATGATCCCGGCCTTGGACGCGGCGTAGTTGGCCTGCCCGGGTGCCCCGTGGATGCCCACCGACGAGGTGACGTTGACGATCGCTCCCGCTCTGCGCCGCACCAGCGCCATGACCAGTGGCCGGGTGACGGTGAACATGCTGCCCAGGTTGGTCTCGACGGCCTCGTCCCAGTCCTCGCGGCGCATCCGGGCGAAGACGCCGTCGCGCGTGACGCCCGCGTTGTTGACGAGGGCGTCGACCGAGCCGAGGGCCTCCAGGGCGGCCTGTGCGAAGCGGGCGGCGGAGTCCGTGTCGGCGACCTGTGCCGGCAGCGCGGTGCACTGCTGCCCGGGGTGGGCGGCGCGCAGCTCCGCGCACAGCTCGCGGGCCCTCTCGGCGCTGCGGTTGTAGCTGAAGACGACCTCGGCGCCCTGCCGCAGCGCGAGCCGCACGATGCCCGCGCCGATCCCGCGCGCGCCCCCGGTGACCACGAGCCGCTTGCCGTCCAGGGGCAGGTGCTCGCTCATCGCGGCTCACCCCCGCGCCGGGGACGCGGCCGCGGCCTCGGCGTCCGCGGCGGCTCCGGTGTCCGCGGGGGCCGCGTCGTCCTCGGTGCCGGCACCGTCCTGGCCGTTCCCGGTCCGCCGGGCCCGGCGCGCGGCCCGGCGCGCCTGCGCGGCCTGCGTCTCGCGCTCGCGCAGCGCCCGGTAGCGCTCCTCGGCGAGCAGGGCCTGCACCATCGGCGTGTAGAAGGGGCCGTCGCCGACCAGCCTGACCTCCGCGTCGCTCACCTCGACGAAGCCGTACTCACCGAGGCCGTCCCAGACGGTGGCGAACTCCTCGTACACGTCGGTGCCGAACGCCGCGCGGTAGTCGGCGCGGTTCACGGTGAGGCCGAACAGGCTGCGGAAGAGCATCGCCAGGCGCCAGTCCGCCGCCTCGTGGGAGAAGCCCCGCTCCACGGGGAAGCGGCCCTCCTCCAGGGCCTGCTTGTAGCGGGGCAGGCTCAGGTGGTTGATGAACGACCACGAGCGGTCGGTGCCGATGGCGGAGTTGCCGAAGAACGACACCGCCGCGTAGCCGAGGCCGACGGTGTCCATGGAGTCCAGGAACCGGTTGACGCCCTCCTCGTAGCCGCGTCCGGCGGGGTCGCCGGGTTTGCGGAAGTTGTACGCGGTGATCTGCTCGTAGCCCTGGTCGGTGAGGAAGTCCCGGGAGGCCCGGTACATCTCCAGGTTGGCCAGGGTGCTGGGCAGTTCGTGGAAGCGGTTGAGGGCGAAGTCGGTGGGGCCGCCGACGTTCAGCTCGTAGTGCGTGATGTCGTACACGTTCCACGAGACGAGTGTCTCGAGGTCCTTGAGCATGGTGCCGACGGTCTGCTGCGGCCAGCCGAAGATCAGGTCCACGTTGGCGGCGAGGCCCAGCTCGCGGGCCCACTCCAGGCTCTGGACCACGTGCCGGGTGGTCTGCTTGCGGCCGCTGAGCTTGTTCAGGCGCTCGTCGACCTGCTGGATGCCCATGCTGACGCGGTTCATCCCCGAGTCCTTGATGGCCTGCATCTTGGCCCGGGAGAACAGCTGCGGGATGCCTTCCAGGGTGATGTCGGCCCCCGGCGCGATGTCCGGGAACAGGCCGCGCACCAAATCCATGAGGCGGTGGTACATCGGCTCCTTGTAGAGGTTGGAGGTGCCGCCGCCGAAGTAGACGGCGCCCAGGGTGGCTCCGGAGAGGGCCTGCCGGTACAGGTCCGCCTCGCGTTCGACGTAGCCGAAGTAGTTCTCCAGGGCCGCGTTGCCCTGGAACTCCTCCACCGGGAAGAGGCAGTAGCCGCACTTCCCGGGGTCGGTCTGGATGCAGTACGGCACCCCGACGTAGAAGTTGACGAACGAGTCCCTGCCCGCCGCGCGGATGCGCCGCCGGTCCTCGGCGATCTCCTCGACCGGGACGTCGGTGCGCGACCAGTAGCGGGGCGAGGGGAATCCGTGCTGGATTTTGTTGACCTGGCGCTGTTCGAGGTGGGTGTCGATGTAGGTGTGGACGAAACCTGCGTCTAGCATGCGCGGGACACTCCCCTTCGGGTGGTACGCGGTCTTACGCCGGTTCCGGCTGCTGCTCGGTCTCGTTCCGTGCCGCCGCGGGCAGGGCGGGGCCGAGCGCCCGGTCGAGGATGTAGCCTGCGAGGTCTTCCAGGCTCTGGTAGGTGAGCGCTTCCATGGCCTCGAAGCGGAAGTCGAGCTTCTCCTGCAGCCGCCGCTGCAACTCGGTGATCATGAGGGAGTCGAGGCCGATCTCCAGGAGCGCCGTCGACGGGTCGAGGTCGTCGATGTCGAAGTCGTCGGCGGCCTGTCCGAGGGTGTCGCGCACCTCGTCCAGGAGCCAGGCCCCCATGGCCGCCACGCGCTCCCGCTGTCCGAGCGGTCCGAGTCGCTCCAGGAGGAGCTTGCGGGCCTCCCCCGAGTACGGGCGTGCGGGCGCGGGTGCCTGTCCGCTGTCGGCGGCTCCGGTCAGGGCGGAGGTGTGGCGCAGTTCCAGGCCGTCGAGTTCGGCGAGCAGCCGGCCCTCGTCGTCGACGACGCGGGCGGAGGCGACGGCGGCGGTCCCCTGGTCGTTGGTGCGGACGCTCACCTGGCTCCACACCTGCTCCGGCAGGGGCCGGTGCAGGGTGGCGCGGCGGAGGGTCACCGGGATGTAGGCGCCCTCAAGGAGGCGGGCGGGCAGGGTGAACAGGGCGGCGGCGGTGACGTGCAGGCAGCCGTCGAGCATCGTCGCGAGGGCGTGGCCGTGCTCGGCTCCGCCCGCCCCGTCGGGGGTGGCCCGGATCCGGCCGAGCGCCGCTCCCGTGCCGTCGCCGCCGGGCCACAGCTCCCGCACGGTGGAGAAGCTCGTGCCGTACTCCAGGCCCGCCTCGCGCAGCATGCCGTACAGGCGGCCGGGTGGCTGGCCCGCGCCCAGCGGCGCGCGCAGCTCGGCGGGCGGGGTGCGGGGCTCGTCGGCCGGTGCGGCGGCCGGCCGGACGGTGCCGCGGCAGTGTTCGACGGGGTGCTGCCCGGTGCCGGACGTGCTCACGGTGAAGTGGAAGGCGCCGTCCTGCCCGGGGGCGGGGCGCAGTGCCGTGGTGGCGACGGTGGGGCGCCGCGGCTTCAGGAGCAGGGGCCGGACGAACGCGAGGTCCTCGCAGCTGGCCGGGGTGGCGGGCGCGGCCGTCCCGGTGAGCGGGGCGTCGGGGGCGTCGGCGGTGTGCGCGGCGAGGGCGCGCAGGGCCAGTTCGAGGTGGCCGGTGGCGGGGAAGACGGTGGCGCCGAGGACGCGGTGGTCCGCCCAGGGCGTGGCCGCGGCCAGCTCGGTCGGCCAGGTGCCGCTCGGGCCGGTCTCGTCCCGCGGGCCGCGCATCATGGAGCCGAGGTCCCAGCCGCCCTCGGTGGGCGCGATCCAGTGGCGGTCGCGCCGGAAGGGGTACTCGGGCGCGTGGATGCGCCGGTGGCCGCCGGTGGTGAACAGGCGCGGCAGCCGTACGGGGCAGCCGGTGGTGTGCAGGACGCCCGCGGCGGTCCGCATGTTGCGCACGTCCTGCCGGTCGCGCAGCAGGGTGCGTACGAGGGCGATGTCGGCCTGGCCGAAGGCCGCGGCGACGGCCGGGATGAGCGCGGCGTGCGGGCCCACCTCGACGACGGCGGAGCAGCCCGACTCCACGACGGTGCGCATCCCGTCGTGGAAGCGGACCGGGTCGCGCATCTGCGCCGCCCAGTAGGCGGGTTCCTCGGTGCCGGTCAGCGGCGCGCCGGTGACGTTGGACACCACGGGCACGGCCGGGACGCGCGGGTGCAGGGCGGCGGCGGCCCGCTCCAGCTCGGCCAGGGCGGGGTCCATGAGGGGCGAGTGGAAGGCGTGGGAGACCTTCAGTTCGGTGGTGCGGAGCCCGGCCTCGTCCGCGCGGCGGGCCACCTCGTCGACCGCGGCGGCCGCCCCCGAGACGACGACGCTGCGCGGTCCGTTGACGGCGGCGAGGGAGACGGCGTCCTCACGTCCGGTGAGCCAGGCCTCCACCACCGCGGCCTCGGCGGCGACCGCCAGCATCTTCCCGCCGGGCGGCAGCGAGCCCATGGCGCGGCCGCGCCGCACGGCGAAGCGGGCCGCCTCCTCGAAGGGGAGCATGCCCGCGGTGCAGGCGGCGACGAGTTCGCCGATGCTGTGCCCGATGACGACGGACGGCTCGACGCCCCAGTCCTTGAGCAGCTCGGCCAGGGCGAACTCCACGGCGAAGACGGCCGGTTGGACGTACTGGGTGTTGTTCAGGGCCTCGGTCGATACCCGCTCGTCGAAGAGGACCTCGTGCAGCGGCAGGCCGAGGTCCGCGTCCATGACGTCGGCGCACCGGTCGAGCGCGGCGGCGAAGACGGGTTCGGCGGCGTACAGCTCCCGGCCCATGCCCGGGTACTGGGCGCCTTGCCCGGTGAAGACGAAGGCCACCCGGGGATTCCTGCGGGCGCGGCCCTCGGAGACGGTGACGGGGGCCCGTCCCGAGCGCCGGCGGCGCAGCGCCTTGGCGGCCTCGGCGCTGTCGGCGGCGGTCACCGTCAGCCGGTGGCGCAGGGTGGCACGCCCGATGGCGGCGGTGCGGGCGGCCGCGCCGAGGTCGATGTCGTCGTGGGCCAGGAACTCCGCCCAGCGGTCGGCGAGTTCCTCCAGGCTCTCGGCGGACTTGGCGGACAGGGCAAGTAGTTCGGTCGCCCGCCGCGGCGCGGCCTGCTCCCGCGGGCGCACGGCGGGGGCCTCGCGCAGGATGGCGTGGGCGTTGGTGCCGCTGTAGCCGAAGGAGTTGACGCCCGCGTGGCGGGGGGTGTCGCCGCGCGGCCAGGGCACCGGCGCGGACGGCAGGCGTACGGGGGCCCCGCGCAGGTCGATCCTCGGGTTGAGCTGGTCCACGTGGATGCTGGGGAAGATCACCTCGTGCTGCAGCGAGAGCGCGGCCCGCACCACGCCGAGCAGTCCGGCGCCCGCCTCGATGTGCCCGAAGTTGCTCTTGGCGGAGCCCACGTACAGGGGGCGGTCCGCGGGGCGGCCGTATCCGTAGGCGTTGACGATGGCGCTCATCTCGATGGGGTCGCCGACCGGGGTGCCGGTGCCGTGGGCCTCCACGTAGCCGGTGTCGGCGGTGTCGATGCCGACGCCCGCCAGAGCGCGGTGGATGACCTGCTCCTGGTTGCGCCCGTTGGGGGCGGTCAGTGCCTGGGTGCGGCCGTCGTGGTTGACGGCGGTGCCCACGACCGTGGCGTAGATCGGGTCTCCCCGCTCCACGGCGAGGGACTCGCGGCGCAGGAGCGCCGCCACACAGCCCTCGCTGCGCACATAGCCGTCGGCCCGCGCGTCGAAGGCGCGGCACTGGCCGTTCCTGGAGAGCAGGCCCACCTTGGAGAAGGCGATGTGGATGCCCGGGTTCAGCATGACGTTGACGCCGGCGACGATCGCGGCGTCGCACTCGCCGGCCAGGATGCTCTGCCGGGCCAGGTGCAGGGCGACCAGGGCGCCCGAACAGGCCGTGTCGACCGCGAGGCAGGGGCCCTCGACGCCCAGGAAGTGGGCGACACGGCCCGCGGAGATGCTGATGGCGTCGCCCATCGCGTCGTAGGGCGTGATGCCTTCGGGGCCCTGGAGGGTGTTCTTCAGCATGGCGTAGTTGTTGGTGTTCATCGAGGCGAGGAACACCCCGGTGCTGGTGCCGCGCAGCTCGTCCGGGTTCTGCCCGGCGTTCTCCAGGGCGTGCCACACGGTCTGCAGGAGCAGCCGCTGCTGCGGGTCCATGCGCGCGGCCTCGGTGTCGGAGATCCCGAAGAAGGCCGCGTCGAAGGCGTCGATGTCGTCGACGAATCCGCCGTGGCGGACGTACGTCCTGCCGGGCCGCAGCGGGTCGGGGTCGTAGAAGGCGTCGGCGCCCCAGCGCTCCTCGGGGATGGGGCCGACGCAGTCGCGCCCGTGCAGGAACGCGCCGCGGACGTCCTCCACGTCGGCCACGCCGCCGGGCAGCGCGCAGCCGATCCCCACAATCGAGACATGACGGTCCATCGCGATCGTCTCCTTCGGGCCGCGCGCGGCTGGGCACGCGCTCGCCGGTCGCCCTGCCCGCGCAGCGACGGCGTGTCCGAGGCCTTTCACGTTCAGGCATTCGGGAAATCGCCGGGAATACGTGCGTGAGCAGGCGTGGAATTGACGCTTCCGCACCTTTCCCCGCACGGGTTTCGAGCGCGGGCAAAGAGGTCCGGACCTCAAGTGACCTTACAACCGGGGACGCCCCTGTCAAGGGTACTTACCCGAGTTATAGAAGCATCCTGCCCGGCCGCCCCGGGGCTGTCGGAGGGGAGGGGACGGGTGGCACGGATGTGGCGTTGACCAGCGTGTCGGCAGCGATGTCACGAGGTGCCCGGGACGACCGTGACGGGAGTCCGGACCTGGTGCACGGGGCCGGAAACGCTTGCGTGTTTGCGCCATCGTCACGCGCCGAACGGTGCACCGAGTGGCTGGTTACCCCCGGTACATGAAAGAAAATTCACCACGCAATACCCGCTCCCTTTCTCGCGGACCGACCGCACCGGCGAGGGCGTATATCGCCGCACGCAGCAGAGGGCGAGGAATTACGGCAGGCGTCGGCCACCTGTGCGGAAATGGCCGGGAGAGGGGCGGCTCATTCAGGGCGCCGCGCCCCCGACAGGGCCCGCCCGCATCGGGTGTCGGGGTGGCCCCGAAGGAGTTCTTCGACGGCGTCGTCGCCGCGGTCAACTCGATGCTGTCAGGGAACGCGGCCACGCCAGGCCGGGTCCCGCGCCGGTACTTGCCGCACGGCGCACCGCCCTTGCCCGGGGGCGCAGGACCGGAAGCCCGCCAGAAGTTCATGCATGCTCCACGTACTGGCCTGGCGCGCGTGGTGAGGAGGGCACCGGGTCCCGTGAGGTTCACCGGGGCACACACCGCACCTCACCACCACGGAGTCACGCATGGACCGCAGAACCCTCCTCGCCGCGAGCGGCGGCGCCCTGGCGACCACCGCCGTCGCCCCGCAGGCCCACGCCTCCCCCGCCGCCGCGCGCGCCGAGCGGGGGCGCGACCGCGGCGTCGTACGGTTCAACGTCGTCAGCGACATCCAGGGCGACCTGCGGGACTTCGGCCTGGCCCTGGACGACATGGCCGCCGTCAACCCGCGCAGCGCCGGCCTCGCCGTGGCGGGCGACATCACGCCGCGCGGATACGACGCCGAGTACGCGCAGGTCAGTGCCGAACTCCGGCGCCACCCGCACCCCCGGAACGTGGCCTGGGCGATCGGCAACCACGAGTTCTATGTGCCGAAGTGGCGTGACCCCGACACGCTGGCGCAGGACACCTGGCCGAACGGGACCACGGAGGACTCCCTGTTCCGCAGCTTCTACCGGTTCGCCGGGCGTGGCGCGGTGCACGCGGAGACCTCCTTCGGCGGGGTCCCGGTCCTCTCGCTCGGCACCGAGCGGTACATGCACTACCACGATCCCAAGCTGTGGGACGAGGTCTGGCTCAGCGACGCGCAGTTCGCGTGGCTGGAGGACCGCCTGTGGCACTGGTCGCGCCGCCGCAGGCCCGTCATGGTCATCACGCACCACCCCCTGCCCAACACGGTCTCCGGCACCCGCAACAAGCTCTACGCGAGCGACTACCTTCAGGCCGACCGCCTCCTGGGGCTCCTCGGCCGCCACCCCGACGTGTTCCTCTTCTCCGGCCACACCCACTGGGACCTCGACCTGTCCGACTGGGTGGTGCGCCGCGTGGTGCCCGGCACCGCCAACCTCGACGGGTTCACCGTGGTGAACACCGGCGCCATCCAGACCGGTTACCGCGACGACGGCAAGGGCGGCGAGGTGGCTGTCGCGGGCTCCTTCAACCAGGGCCTCCAGGTGGAGGTGCACCACGACGCGGTCGTCATCAAGGCCCGAGACTTCGCCCGCCGCACGTGGCTGAAGCAGGTCAGGGTGGCGCTGACCCGCTGAACGGCGGCACCGGGACCCGGCCCCGGCCGTGCCTTCGACCTGGGGCTACGGAGCGTGACCGTCCACCGCGCCGGAACGGCCTCTGGCCGCGCGGCCAGGGGTCCTGCGGCACACTGAGGGCATGGGCGACCTCAATGTCCCGGGGGCGTCGTCGCGGCGGTTCCCCCTGGGGCCGAAGAGCGTGGCGCAGGCTCGACGGTTCGTGCGGGCCGCTCTCGCGGACGGCGCACCGGATCTGGTGGGCACCGCTCAGCTCCTGGTCAGCGAGCTGGTGACGAACGCCGTGCTGCACGCCTGCACGGACGTCGAGGTCTCCGCCCGCGTCGACGGCGGCACGGCGCGCGTCTGCGTGGGCGACCGGCGGCCGGACCGGCGGCTGCTGCCGCAGGAGTGCCCCGCGTACGCCGGTACGGGACAGGGGCTGGCCCTGGTCGAGCGCCTCGCGTCCCGGCACGGTGTCGAAACGGGTGAGGACGGCAAGACGGTCTGGTTCGAGCTGTGGTCCACCGGGGCGCCGGAGCAGCCGGGCGGCTGGGGCCCCGCCGAGCCCGCCGACGGTGCCGACTCCGGCTCCGGCTCACTCTCCGGTCCCGGCTCTGCCTCCGGCTCCGCCGAACAGGTGACGCTGATCGACATGCCGGGCGCGCTGTACGCCGCGTCCCAGCAGCACCGTCACACGTTGCTGCGCGAGACGGCCCTGGCCCTGGCAGCCGGGTGTGACCTCGGTGTGCCGCCGGATGACCTCGTCACCGCCCACGACATGAGCAATGTGATCAGCGCGAGCGTGACGACCGCGCTGCGCCGGGAACCCGCCGGGAAGGAGATCCCGTCCCTCCCCCTGCGGCTGCCTGCGGACGCCGGGGAGGCGGTGGAGACGTTGCGCCGCGTCCTGCGGCGCGCCGAGGACGCGGCCCGCGACGAGCGCCTCCTGACCCTGCCGGCACTCCCCCGCAACCGGGTCTTCCACGAGTGGCTGTTCGACCAGATCGTCGGGCAGCTCGCCGGAGGACACGCCACCGCGTGGACCGTGGTGCCCCGCGAGCCGAGCGCGAGCCCGTACGAGCTGGTGCCGTGGGAGGCCGGGCAGGTGCGGTCCAGCAGGGTCCCGACCATCGCCGCCGACGAGCGGAACCTCATCATCGCGGCGAACGGGCCTGCGGCGGACCTGCTCGGCTGGCAGGTCGACGACCTCGTCGGGCGGCCGCTCACCACCATCGTTCCTGAGCACCTGCGCACACGGCACCTGGAGGCCTTCGGCGCCCTGCTGCTGAGCGGACGGCCGCACATCCTGGGCCGCTCGGTGCCGCTCCCGGCGCTGCACCACGACGGCAGGCTGGTCCCCGTGCGGCTGTTCATCCAGACCCAGGAGACGGCCGACGGCCGCACCGTCTTCGTGGCGCAGCTCGCCCCCCGGGCCGCCGCGCCCCTCGCCACGGCCCGCCCCGCCGCCCGTAGCAGGCCGGCGGCGCCGCAGGTGCCGGGCAGCACCTCCCCGGCCGTCCTGACGGGCGAAGGCGCCCCGGAGGCCGCACCGGACGACGCGCCGACAGGTGTCCTGGAGCCCGCCCTGGACGGCACGTCGTCGGGCGCTCTGCAGCCCGCACCGGACGGCACGTCGGCGGGCTCCCCGCAGCCCTCCCCCGACGGCATGGCGCCAGGTGCCTTGGAAGGGGCGCCCAGGACGGGCCGGGGCCACGCGGGGCTCTCGGCGCTGGAGCGGCTCTTCCTGCTCGCCGACACCGGGGCCGCGCTGAGCAACACCCCCGACCCGGACGAGGGCCTGCGCCGGGCGGGACGGATCCTGACCGAGCGGCTGGCCGACTGGTGTGCCGTGGACCTGTTCACGGAGGACGCCGAGGTGGAGCGGATCTGCGTCGTCCACCGCACCCCGCAGGGGCTGTGCCCGCGGGACTACGAGGGCAGCCTCCCGCCCGTGACCGAGGCCGCCCGGGGCCCGCTGGCCCGGGCGCTGCGCGGCGCCGGGCCCCTGCTGCTCACCGAGCCCCCGCCGCCGAGCCAGTCGGCGAGCCCCCTGGACGCGCACTACCTCGACCTGTTCGGGCACCTGGGCGCGCACAGCGCGGTCGTCGCCCCGCTGCGGGCGCGCCGGCAGATCATCGGCGCCCTGACCGTGGCCCGCGGCGGGGACGAGCAGCCCTTCACGGAGGAGGACCTGCCCCTGGTCGACGACCTGTGCCGCGGGCTCGCCCTGGGCGTGGACAACGCCCGGCTGTACCAGGAGACCCGGAACATCGCCGAGCGGCTCCAGCGCTCGCTGCTGCCCGTGCTGCCGCGGGTCGAGCCCTTCGAGCTGGCCGCCCGATACGCCGCCTCCTCGACGACGGCGCAGGTCGGCGGGGACTGGTACGACGCCTTCGTCGTACCCAACGGGGACATGGCGCTGGTCATCGGGGACGTCACCGGGCACAACCTCGACGCGGCCGTCGCCATGAGCCAGTTGCGCAGCATGCTGCGCGGTATCGCCGTGGACCGCCAGGAACCCCCGGAGACGGTGCTGCGCCGCCTCGACACGGCGAACCACACCCTGTACCGCGAGGCCACGGCCACCTGCATCTACGGCCTGCTCAAGGGCGGTGCCGCCGGGCCGTGGGAGCTGGTGCACTCCTCCGCCGGGCACCTGCCGCCGCTGCTGACCACCGAGGACGGCCGCACCCGCTACCTGGAGGGGGGCGCGGGGCTGCTCCTCGGCATGGACCCCGACATGCCGCGGCCCCGGGCGACGGACGCGATCCCCGCGCACTCCACCGTGCTGCTGTACACCGACGGACTCATCGAACGGCGCGGCGAGTCCCTGGACGACGCGATGGAGCGGCTCCGCCGGTACACCTCGGCCCTGGCCCGCGAACCCCTCAACGTGTTCTGCGACGAGCTGCTCATCGGGCTCGGCGCCGACAGCGATGACGACATCGCCGTCCTCGCCGTCCGGCCGACGCCTCCCCCCGCCCACGGCTGAGGCGCGGCGCCCTCGCCGCGACGGCGGACGCCCCGTCAGAAACCCGCGCCGCCCGCCCCACCGCCGGGCCCGGGGCCGCTCCCTCCCCGCCAGCCGTTCTTCCTCGCCCACCAGACGATGAGCCAGACCACACCGCCGAACACCACCAGACCCGGCAGGAAGAAGGCGACCGCCAACAGTCCGACCTCACCCATGCCGCTCCCCCTCTCACCGGCTGCCCGCGCCTCCGCACCCCTTCATACCCGGGGTACGGCCGGGCCCGCACGGGCTTTCCGTACGGCGCGGGACTCCGCACGGCGGGCAGGTCCGAGGAGCGGCGGTGGATGCGGGGCGCGCCATCAGCCGTGGGTGCCGACCACTTCCCGTACGGCGGCGAGGAACTCCTCCGTCCGGGGGTGCGTGGGGTGGGCCGGGCGGGCGAGGTGGACGGTGGCGGCGGGTGCGTCCTCGACCGGGACGAAGCGCACCCCCGGGTGGCCGTGGCTCTCGGCCGTGCCCGCGGCGCCGACACCGAAGGCGCCGCCCATGGCGATGAGGTGCAGCCACTCGTCGACGTTGTGTACGTCCACCGTGCGGTCCGGGCGCTGCGCCGGGGGCCACAGGTCCACCGACGCGGTGCCGGTGCCGGGCCACAGGGCCAGCGGGAGGGGCGGGCCGGAGGTGAGCTCGGCCAGCCGGACCCGGTCGCGGTCCGCGAGGGGGTGGTCGTCGGGCAGGGCGGCGACCCGGTCCTCGGTGTAGAGGGCCTCGGTGCGGATGCGCGGGTCGGCGGGGGCGGTGCGCAGGACGGCCACGTCGGTGGCGCCGGTGGCCAGGCCCGCGGTGTGGTTGTCCTGCCGGACGACTTCGAGCGGCACGTCCGGCCGGCTCCGGCGCCACGAGCGCAGCAGCGGCACGGTCCGCTGCCCGAGGACCGCGCAGGTGTAGCCGAGCCGCAGCGGCCGGTCGTGGGCCCGGGTGTCGGCGAGTGCCGCGTCGAGGTGGGCGAGGATGGCGCGCCCGTGCCCGAGGAGGGTCTCCCCGGCCCGGGTGAGGTCCAGGTGCCGGGAGGAGCGGTCGACGAGCCGCACTCCCACGCGCGCCTCCAGCTGGGCCAGGGTGCGGGAGACGGCGGGCTGCGTCATGTGCAGGCGGGCCGCCGCGGCGGTGACGGTGCCCTCCTCGGCGATGGCGGCCAGGGTCCTGAGGTGACGCAGTTCCACATCCATGCGTGGGAAGCATAGTGGCTGCCCAGACGGCATTTCCGGGAGCGGGAGGGGCTGCGTAGCGTCGGGTGTGCCGGGTGGTCGGACCGCCCGGTCTCCCCCTGCCCGGGCCGGTGCCCATGTGCCTGCGGGGAGCCCTTTCTTCCAAAACGCGGATGGTGTGGTGTGAGGATTCTTCTGGTCGGCGCGGGCGGCACGCTGGGCTCGGCGGTGCGCGAGGCGCTCGCGGAGCGCGGCCACGACGTGCTCGGCGTGGGGCGCACGGGCGGGGACGTGGTCTGCGACGTCACCGATCCGGTGGCCGTGGCGGAGATGTACGAGCGGGTGGGTCCGCTGGACGCGGTGGCCGTCGCGGCGGGCGACGCCGTGTTCAAGCCACTGGCCGAGCTGACCGCCGACGACGTCGCGGCGACGCTGCGCGGCAAGGCCCTCAGCCAGGTGGAACTGGTCCGCCAAGGCGCCCGGCACGTGTCCGCGACCGGCTCGTTCACACTGGTCAGCGGTGTCCTCACGGAGGAGCCGATCGTCGCGGGGGCCGCCGCCTCCGCGGCCAACGGCGCGGTCGAGGCCTTCGTACGGGCCGCCGCGATCGAGCTGCCGCCGCGGCGGATCAACGCCGTGAGCCCCACGGTGGCCGAGGAGTCCCTGCCCGCCTACGGGCCGTTCTTCGTGGGCATGGAACCCGTACCGGCGGCACGCGTGGCGACGGCGTACGTCCGCGCGGTCGAGGGGGCGCAGACGGGCCAGGTGTACCGGGTGCGGTAGCCGCCGGCTGCGCGGCAGTCGCACGGCCGCCTGAAGCGGCTGCCCGCCCGCACGGCCTCCTTCTGACGCGCACGACGGGGCGGAACTGAGCCGGGGCACGGGGACACCGGCGCAGGAGGCGCGGGCTCGGCGGGCGCGGGCCCGGCGGGCGCGGGATCGACGGCGCCGGGCTGCCGTACGTGCCGCCGCGTGCCGCACTCGCCGCAGGCCGCGCCCCGCGGCGTGCCGCGCCCCGCCGCGCCCAGCGTCAGGAGGACGAGGCCCGCACCTCCACCACCGAGAGCCATCCGCCGTCCTGCTGGACGGTGACGTGCAGACGGGCCCCGTCGCCGGTGGCGGTGCCCGACCAGTGCGGCTCCGCGCCGTCCCGGTACGTCAGACCGCAGGCGACCAACTCCCTCTCGTAGGCCGCTCGTTCGCGTGCGGCGACCTCACGGCTCGCGTAGGACACGACGCGGTGGCTCGCGGAGGCGTCGGCGGCGTCGGCGGTGTTGGAGTAGTACGCGGTGGAGTACTGGACGTGGTCGGGGGCCTTCCGCCCGCGGAACGAGTCGGGGCACGAGCCGCCGTCCGCGACGCGCGGCAGCGGCGAGTCCTCGGTGTCCTCCTCCCCGGCCCGCCAGTGCCAGCGGTCGTCGCCCGGGACCTCGTCGGCGGGCAGGATGCGCGGCATGCCGTCGACGACGAGCGCGGGGCCGCTCTGGCGCCCCGCCGGGCGTACCTCCCGGCCGTCGGCGCCACCGCCGGGCGGTCCCGCCCACACCAGCACCCCGGCGGTGGCGGCCGCCACGGCCGCGACCGTGCCCGCGGCCCGGCGCCGGGTCCGCCGCCGCCCGCCCCGCGCGCGCACCTGGGCCGCGCTCGGCAGCCGTACGGGCACGTCGTGGAGGAGTTCGTCGACCTGTACGTCAGCCATGGCTCACTACCTCCTCGGTGGCGGGCAGGGAGCGGCCCGCGCCGGTGTCCTCGTCGTCGTGCAGGCGGGCGCCGAGCACCTTGCGCGCCCGGCTCAGCCGGGTGCGCACCGCGCCGTTCGACACGCCCGTCTCCCGGGCGACCTGCTCCACCGGCAGGTCGAGGAGGTGATGCAGCACCACCACCTGCCGCTGCCTGGGCGGCAGTTCGCGCAGCGCCGCCACCAGCGCCACCCGGTCCGGTGACAGCGCCGGCTGGTCCGCCTGCGGGCCGTGGCGGAACTGGGCGCGCACCCGGTTCCGCGTCCGCCGCCAGGTGCTGATGGCGAGGCGGGCGGCCACGGTCCGCACCCAGGGCAGCGGATCGTCGCCGTCGCCCGTGAGCCGGCTCCAGCGCTGCCACGCCCGTACGTACGCCTCCTGGACGGCGTCCTCCGCCTCCGCGAGGTCGCCGGTCATCGCGTACACGGCGGCGACGACGCGCTTGGCCGTCGCGGCGTAGAAGGCGTCGAACTCCTCCACCCGCCGCGCGGCATCGGATGTCTCTGTGCGGTCCCCCATCGTCCCCCGTTTCCTCGCCCGGTCGTCGTCCTCTGCCTGATACACGCCCCGCAGGCGGGCGACGTTACGGCCCACATGGACGGGACGTGTGCGAAAGGTGAAGGTGGACAGGTGGATCACATGACTGACCTCGGTTTTTACGCTCGCAGATACGGGCCCGCGCCGCGTCCGGACCGCCCTGCCCTGGTCCTCGTCCATGGTCTCGGGCTCTCGGGGCGCTACTTCGTGCCGCTCGCCCGCCGGCTGGCCGCGCGCGGGGAGAGCGTGGTGGTGCCGGACCTGCCGGGCAACGGGCGCTCGCGGGCCGCCGCACGCCGCGCCCCCGACATCGGACAGCTCGCCGACGCCCTGGCCGGCCTCCAGCGGCAGGCGCTCCCGGGCCCGAGTGTGCTGGTGGCCAACTCGGTCGGCTGCCAGGTGGTCGCCGCCCTGGCCGCGCGCCACCCCGACCTGGTGAGCCGCCTGGTGCTGGTCGGGCCCGCGCTCCAGCCGGGCGCCGCCGCCTGGCGCCAGTGCGGCCGGCTCGTCGCGGACGCGCCCAGGGAGCCCTTCAGCCTGCTCTGCCTGGCCGCGTTCGACTACCTGGTGACCGGCCCGCTGCGCTGCGCCTCGTCCTTCCGCCGGGCGCTGCGGGACGCGGCCGGGTCGTTCGAGGTGAACCTGTCGCGGGTCAGCGCGCCCACGCTCGTCGTACGGGGAGCGGGTGACACCATCGCCTCCGGCACATGGACCCGGCGCGTGGCGGACCTGGTCACCGACGGCCGCACGGCCGACATCCCCGGCGCGGCCCACGCGGCGCACTACAGCGCGCCGGACGCCCTGTCCGACCTGATCGCAGACTTCACGGCGGAAGAAGCGGAAGAAGCCGGAGAGGCGGCGGAGGCGGGAGCGGTGAGGAAGGTCGAAGCGACGGAAGAGGCGGAAGACATGGGAGAGGCCCGATGACGTCCTCGAAGGCATCCCCTGACACAGCGTCCGAGCACACGAAGCACCCCTCTCCCTGGCTGCGCCTGCTGCCCGGCATCTCACCCAAGCGGCGGGGCTTCATCCTCGCCTGGTGGGGCTTCGCCCTCACCTTCGGCGGGATGCGCCTGCTGACCTGGCTCATCCACATCGACGTGGCCGGGGTCGGTGACATGCAGGCCGGTGGCGTCCACATCCACCACTACGTCTGGGGCATCCTGCTCCTCACGGTGGTGGGCGCGGCCGGCCTCGCCGACCGGTCGGCGCGGGCGCGCGCCTGGATGGGGCTGGCCTACGGGGTGGGCCTGGCCCTGGTGGTCGACGAGGCGGCGCTGCTGATCAGCCTGGAGGACGTGTACTGGGACACGGAGGGCGGCATCAGCATCGCCCTGGCCATCGCCGTGATCGCCGTCGCCGGCAGCGTCCTCGCGTTCACCAGCGGCCGGCGCGCTTCGGCGGGCGACCGGGCAGACGGGCAGGCGGACGGTCAGAAGGGCGACGGCTGAGGCGTCCGGCCGCCGCCCTCAGGAACGCTCCCCGGCGGACCGCCGTCCGCGGCGGGTGGACCGCCGGCGCAGCCAGACCGGCAGGGCGTACCAGCACAGGGCGAACCACAGCATGACGCCGCCGACGAGGAGTTCGGCGAGGAGGCCCGGCACCACCACGTGGAGGAGCAGCAGCAGGGTGCCGCCGATGGTCAGCGCCAGGAGCACCATGCCGCAGACCATGAGGCGGCCCGCGATCGCGATGATGTCGTCCTTCATGCGCTGCCCGGACAGGAAGCGGTGCAGGGACACCGGCGCGATGAGCGCCCCGGTGCCGGACGCTCCGAGTATGACAGTGGTGACGTAGACGACGTGGTCGAAGGTCCCCAAGGAGTGGAAGTACGGCGTGAACGCCACGCTGAGCAGGAAGCCGAAGAGGATCTGCACACCGGTCTGCGCGACCCGCGTCTCCTGCAGGATCTCGTTCCATCTGCGGTTCACGCGCTCCTGCGCCGACTCCTGTGTCTCGTCGTCCGCGGACGGGACGGGCGCGGCGCAGGAGGAGCAGGTGTGCTGGGATGCGCGCGGCGTCGACTGTTCCGTCATGGTCATGGCAGCCTCCTCATCTGAGGTGGTTCGCATGCCCGCTCGTCGCGAATTTACGTCGTCGCACGTGAAAGCCGTGGTCCGGCACACGGGTAGCCGTCGCGTGGCCCGCCGTCCGAGTGCTGTGCGGGGCGTCGGCGCGGCGGAGACGAACGCCCGCGCGCGCCCGGGTCACGGGGTGCGGAAGCCCTGGAAGGTCACCGGCTTGCGGGTGTCGAACCCGAGGCGTTCGTAGAGGGCGATGGCCCCGGTGTTCGCCTCGGCCACATGCAGGAAGGGCCGTTCGCCCCGGGCGAGGACACGGGCGACCAGGGCGCGCAGCAGGCGGGCGGCATGGCCCCGGCCGCGGGCTTCCGGGTCGGTGCACACGGCGCTGATCTCGGTCCAGCCCGGGGGCCGCAGCCGCTCGCCGGCCATGGCGACCAGGCGGCCGTCGACGCGGACACCGAGGTAGGTGCCGAGTTCGCAGGTGCGCTGCCCGAAGGGTCCCGGTTCGGCCCGCGCGACGAGGTCGAGCATCTGCGGCACGTCGTGTGGGCCGAGTTCCACGACCGCGGCACCGGCGTCCGGCTCCGGGTCGCCGGGCCGGCGCCCGTCGGGCCAGATCATCTGCCGTCCCTCGAGGACGAACACGGGCTCCCAACCGGCGGGCGGAGCGGCCGTGTTGCTGAACATGTCGGCGAAACCGCCGCTGCCGAGCAGCCGCGCGAGGTCGGCCCAGTCCGACGGGACGGGCTCGGTCGGCAGCGCGCAGAAGGTCGACACGCCCGCCTCGTAGGTGGCTGCCTGCCCGATCCGTCGGGCGAGGTGGGCGTGGCGTCCGAGCAGCGACTCGGCCACGGGGTTGTCGAGCACGGCGGCATCACGGTTCACGCGTGCGATCCTCGCATTCCCGTACGGCCGAGCGGTCGCGGGGGTCGGCGGCACGGCTCGCCGGGGCACGTGCGTCCCGGGACGTTTGGCCCCAGCTACAGCCACAGCCACAGCCACAGCCACAGCCACGGCCACAGGCACAGTCGTACGACGTCACTCGCACGGGGTGGGGCGGCCCGGTGTACGGGGGTGGGCCCTGGGCAAGGTCCAAGGGTCTGTCAAGGCCGAAAGGCCCGTTCCAGGAGGGCGCCAGTGCACCGCGGATCCGTTCCTCTCTACCGCGTCGACGATCTTCCGGCGCTCGACTTCGACCCGTTCCTGCGTGAGTCCGTGGACGCGCATCCGGTGCGCCGCATCCGGCTGCCCCACGGCGAGGGGGACTGCTGGCTGGTGACCCGGTACGACCTGGTGCGCTCGGTGACGTCGGACCCCCGCTTCAGCCGGGACATCGTGGGCCGGCCGATCCCGAAGATGACCCGGCACTTCATTCCGCTGGACCGGGCCGTCAGCTTCGTGGACCCGCCGGAGCACGCCCGGGTCAGGTCGGTCGTCGCGCCCGCGTTCGGCCGGCCCGCCCTGGAGCGCCTGCGGTCCCGGGTGCGGGCCGTGCTGGACGCCCGCCTCGACCGGCTGGTCGGGCAGGGGCCGCCGGCCGATCTCGTCCACCACGTCACCTCGCCCTTCCCGCTCGACGTGATCGGCCTGGTCCTCGGCATCCCGGAGGGCGACCGTGCCCAGGTGCGGGACTGGGCGACGACCCTCTTGACGCGGGCGTCGAGCGAGGCGGCGGCCCGGCGTGCCGAGGGCGTCAAGCAGGACGCCCGTGCCTACTTCCGGGACCTGGCCGGGGCGCGGCGCACCGACCCCGGTGACGACGTCATGACGCTGCTGGTCCGGGCCGTCGACCGGGGCACGATCGACGAGGAGGAGCTGCTGGCGCTCGCCACGCTGATCGGCCTCAACGGGTGGCACGCGGTGAGCAACAACACCGCCAACATGGTGTACGCGCTGCTGACGTCGGACGGCCTGTGGGAGCGGCTGTGCGCCGAGCCGGAGACGGTGCCGAGGGCGGTGACCGAGCTGCTCCGGTGGGTGCCCCACAAGCACGGCGTGGGACAGCCCCGGGTCGCCACCGAGGACGTCGTCGTGGGCGGCGAGCTGATCCGCGAGGGCGAGTACGTGTACGTGTCGTACGTGGCCGCCAACTGGGACGCGCGCGTCTACCCGGACCCGGGGCGCATCGACTTCGACCGCCAGGGCCCGCCGCACGTCGCCTTCGGGCACGGGCCGCACTTCTGCGTCGGTCCCCTGCTCGCGCAGTTGGAGGCCGAGGTGCTGCTGGCCGCGCTCACCGAGCGGCTGCCGTCGCTGCGCCTGGCGGTGCCCGTGGAAGAGGTGCCGTGGCAGACGCGCGTGCTCATCCGCGGCCCGGAGGCGCTCCCGGTGCGCTGGTGACCGTCGGGCCGTGGCGCAGCGGCGTGAGCTGCTCGATGTCGTACCGGGCGCGCAGGGCGGCGACGGCCGCCTCGTCGGGGGGTCCGCCCGCCGAGAGGAGTTCCAGGAGTTCGTCGAAGTACCGCTCGTGGTCGGGCGGGGGCGACGACTGGAAGAACATCCTGGCCGGGGTGTCCGTGGGGTTGGCGAACGCGTGCGGGCAGCCCGGCGGTACGACGATGACCGTGCCCGGCGTCGCCCGCGCCACGCGGCTGCCGGAGGCCGACTCCCAGGCGCCCCAGCCGTCCGGCGTGCGGACGCGCGGTTCGAAGGCGAGCACGTCGACCTCTCCCTCCAGGACGTAGAACAGCTCCTCGCTGCGGCGGTGCACATGGGCCCCGACGTCGAAGCCGGGCGGCACCACGACCTCGAAGCTGGACGCGGCGCGCGCGTGCGCCCCGGTCACCTTGAACGTCACCTGCTGGGCGGGCGTGACGACCGTACGGCCCCCGCCGGGGGGCACGACGAGGCCTTCGCGCGCGGGGAGCGCGGTCATCGGGTCTCCTGCTCGGGTGCGGAGGGCAGGGGCGGCCGCACGGAGCCGGGCGGCGCGGGGACCGGCCGGGGCACGCGCGCGGCGGCGCCCGCCGTGCCGCGGGCTTCTTGGGTGCCTTGAGCGCCTTGAGCGCCTGGGGTGCCGCCGTCGGCGGTCCAGCGGCCGAGGGCCATCTCGGCCGTGATGCCGGGACCGAAGCCCGCGATGAGCCCGCGGGACCGTTCCGCCGCGCCGCCCGCGTCGAAGAAGCGGCGTACCGCGTCCAGGACGGCGGCGCTGGCGATGTTGCCGTACTCGGTGAGCGTGGCCCGGCTGAAGCGGAACTTGCCCGGCGGCACTCCGAGGAAGCGGCACAGGTCGTCCAGGATGCGCGGTCCGCCCGCGTGGACGATGAGGAAGTCGAGGGCGCCCGCCTCCCAGCCGTGCCCGTCGGTCAGGGCGCGCAGGGCCGGGGCGACGTACTCCATCGTGCCCGGCACGCGCCGGTCGAGCAGGAAGTGGAAGCCGGTGGCGCGGACGTCGTAGGCGATCCAGCCCTCGGTGTCCGGGACGAGGTAGGAGCCGTTGCGCTCCAGGCGGATGCCGTGCCCGCCCGTGCCGCGCACGACCGCGGCGGCCACGCCGTCGCCGAACAGGCCGTTGGAGAGCAGGGAGCCGACCTCCAGGTCGGTCGGCTGGTAGCACAGGGAGCAGAACTCGCAGGCCACGACGAGCGCGTTGCGGTCCGGGTACGCCGCGCAGAAGTCGTGCGCCCGGTTGACGGCCGCGGCGCCGGCGGCGCAGCCGAGCTGGGCGATCGGCAACTGCCGCGTGGTGGGCCGGAAGCCCATGGTGTTGATCAGCCACGCGGTCAGCGACGGCATTATGAAGCCGGTGCAGGAGACGTACACGAGCAGGTCGATGTCGTCGGGGCCCAGTCCGCCGTGGTCGAGCGCCTCCCCCACGACGCGCGGCACGCGGGCCTTCGCCTCGGACTCGTAGACCTGGTTGCGCACCGCGAACCCGGGGTGCTCCAGCGTCTCGGCCAGGGGCCGCACCAGGCGGCGGGTGCGGACGCCGGTGTTCTCGATGAGCCGCAGGGCGAGCGGCAGCTGCGGGTGGTCCGCGTGGCGCGTGCGGGCCAGGGCGAGGGTCTCCTCCAAGGTGATCACATGGTCCGGAACGGACACCGCGGGCTTGCACAAGATGGCCATGACGCGCCTTCCGTTCAAAACGCCCGGACCGGGGACCGCCGGGCGGGCGCTTGCGACCACGCCCGGCATGTCCAACGACGGGACCGCCACCCAGGAACCGCCTGTTTCCGGACATGTCGTGTACGCCACGTCATGGGCGCCGCCCCGTCCCGGCCGGGCGCCGTGACACGCCGTGTGGACTGCGGTCCCGCGCCCCTCCCCCGGCCCGGGAGGCGCCGCGCCGCACCTTGGGGTGAACTGGTGTGGATACGCACAAAACGGTGTGGCCTGACGCGAGCCGGGGCCGATCATGGATGAGCGAAGCGACGCGACCATAGGGGTGCTGGGTTCCTACGGGGGGCGGAACGTGGGCGACGAGGCGATCCTCACCGCCCTCCTCGACCGCGTCCGGGCGGAGCGCCCGGACGTGCGCATCCTGCTGTTCTCCCGGGATCCCGGGCACAGCCGCCGCGCCCATCCGGACGTCGAGGTGACCGGCTGGGAGGGCGTGTGCCGGGAGCGGATCTCGGAGCACCTGCGCCGGCTCACCCTGCTCGTGCTCGGCGGCGGCGGGATCCTCTACGACACCGAGGCGCGCCGCTACCTGCGGCTGGCCCGTACCGCCCAGGACCTCGGCGTGCCCGTGTTCACCTACGCCGTGGGCGCCGGCCCGCTCACCGACGGGACGGACTGTGCGTGGGTGCGTACGACGCTCTCCGACGCGGCCGAGGTGACGGTGCGCGACGAGGAGTCGAAGCTGGTCCTGGAGGAGGCCGGGCTGACCCGGCCGGTCACGGTCACCGCCGACCCGGCGCTGCTCCTGGAGCCGGGTGACGGCGGCGGGGAGCTGCTGCGGGCCGAGGCGGTGCCGCAGGGGGCGAGGCTGGTGGGGATGAGCGTGCGGGAGCCGGGCCGCGCCGCCGAGCACCTCGACGAGGAGGGCTACCACCAGCTCCTCGCGGACGTGGGCGACTTCCTCGTCCACCGCCTCGACGCGCACGTCGTCTTCGTACCGATGGAGCGCGACGACATCCGGCACGCGCACGCGGTGGTCTCCCGCATGGCGGACGCCGACCGCTGCACGGTGCTGCACGGCTCCTACCGGCCGCAGCAGGTCCTCGACATCGTCGCGCGGCTCGACCTGGCCATCGGCATGCGGCTGCACTTCCTGGTCTTCGCCGCGCTCGCGGGCATCCCGCTGCTGCCGCTGCCCTACGCGGGCAAGGTCTTCGACTTCGCCCAGCAGGTCGGCGCCCCCGCGCTGCGCGGTGTGGTCCGGGAGAACACCGGCCTGCTCCTGGCGGAGGTGGACCGCCTGTGGGACGAGCGGCCCGCGCGGGCGCCGCACACGTCCGCCCGGCTGGCGTCCATGCGGCTGCGGGCCGCGGGGACCGCGGACCGCCTCCTCGCCTGCCTGGACCGCACCGCGCCCCGCCCCCTCGCCGACCGCGACCGCGCCGCGCCGACGGTCGCCCCCGCGCCCGGCTGACCTCGCCGGCGCGGCTCTCCCCGGGAGGAATCGTGTCCCATCTGCTGCCACCCCGCGTCCCCCGCAGCGTGGAGCTGCCCCCGCGCCGGGCGCTGCACGCGGGGACCACCCAGGTGCTGGTGGTCGGCGGCGGCCCGGCCGGCATCGGGGCGGCCGTCGGCGCCGCGAACGCGGGGGCCGAGGTGGCCCTCGTCGAGCGGTACGGGTTCCTCGGCGGCAACGCCACCGCCGCGCTGGTCATGCCCCTGATGAGCTTCCACAACGAGGTCAAGCAGGCCGTCGCCGGAGACGCCGCGCGCCTGCTGCCGCCCGACCACGGCGAGGGCGAGCCGGTCGTCGGGGGCGTGCTGTGGGTGCTGCTCGACCACTTGGTGCGCGCGGGGGCGGCGATCCGCCCCTCGCTCGAGACCGGCTACACGGTGCCGTTCGACGCCGAGCTGTTCAAGCTGGTGGCGTACGAGCTGCTTGAGACCCACGAGGTCCGCACGCTGCTGCACGCCTTCGCCTCCGGGGTCGTCGCCCTGCCCGACCGCGCGCGGGCGGTGTTCGAGACCAAGTCGGGGCCCGTCGTCATCGACGCGGACGTCATCGTGGACTGCACCGGGGACGGTGACATCGCCGCGGCGGCCGGCGCCGCGTACGACATCGGGCGGCCGGAGGACGGCTGGACGCAGCCCATGACGCTGATGTTCCGCATGGTCCGCTTCGACCACGAGGAGTTCGCCGCCTACGCCCGCGCCCACCCGGACCAGTGGAAGGGCGTGCACGGCCTGTGGGACCTGATCCGCGCCGCCACCGACGCGGGTGAACTGGACCTGCCGCGCGAGGACATGCTCTTCTTCGCCACCCCGAACGCCGGCGAGGTCGCGGTCAACTCCACCCGCGTCACCGAGGTGCTCGGCACCAGCGTCTGGGACCTCACCCGCGCCGAGTTCGCCGCCCACCGCCAGATGGCGCAGATCGCGCGCTTCCTGCGGGAGCGGGTGCCGGGTTTCGCCGACGCGTACGCGGTGCAGAGCGGGGTGCAGGTCGGGGTGCGGGAGACGCGCCGGATCACGGGCGAGTACCTGTTGACGGGCGAGGACGTGCTGAGTGCCCGCACGTTCGACGACGCCGTCGCCCGCGGCGCCTACCCGGTGGACATCCACAACCCGAGCGGGCGCGGCACCACGCTCAGGCGGCTGCCGCGCGGCGCCTCCTACGACATCCCCCTGCGCTGCCTCCTCCCCCGCGGCGTGGACCGGGTCCTGGTCGCGGGCCGGTGCATCTCCGGCGACCACGTGGCGCACTCGTCCTACCGGGTCATGCCGATCTCGATGGCCACCGGGCAGGCCGCGGGCGTGTGCGCGGCGCTCGCGGCGACCCAGGGCAGGCGCCCCCGGGACATCCCGGCGGGCGCGGTCCAGCGGGAGCCGCGCACACAGGGCGCCAGCCTCCGGTGAGACGACGCCGACCCGCGCGCCCCGTCCCGGCGGCCGCGGGAGGGCTCTGACGGTCGCCCGCTCACACGGGGCTCGTGACCTGCCAGGCCGCTTCGATCATCCGGAAGACCTCCTCCACCGCGGCCTCCGGGTCGTCCGCCTCACGGGCCACCGCATAGGCGTCGACCACGAACCGGGCGATCGCCCGGCAGGCCGTCGTGGGGTGGGTGAGGCCGAGGTCGGCGGCGACGGCGGTGGCCAGCGCGTCGGCGTGGCGCAGCCGCATCGCCTCCTCGTACTCCCGCAGGGCGGGGGTCTCGTCGATCATGCGCCAGATCGGGGCGGCGCCCGGGGCCGTGCAGTGCCGCACCAGGGCCTGGACCTCGCGGCACAGCGCGGGCATGAGCGGCTGGTGCGGGCCCCGGTCGGTGACGGCCCGCGCGAGGCGCTGCTCGAAGCCCTCGTCCTGCTCGAAGACCAGGGCCTCTTTGCAGGCGAAGTGGGAGAAGAGCGTGGTCACGGCCACGTCGGCCTCGGCGGCGACGTCCCGGATGCCCACGGCGTCGTACCCGCGCTCCAGGAAGAGACGCAGGGCCGTGTCGGCGATCTTCTGGCGGGTCGCGGCCTTCTTGCGCTCACGGCGCCCGGGCGGCACGGTCATGCGCTCACCCTAGCAAATACGAAGACATACCTGTTTCAAAACCCTAACCGTTAGTGCTACGGTCGGCCGCATGAGGAAAGTGAGCTATGCCGAGTTCGGCGGTCCGGACGTGCTGCGCCTGGTGGACGCCGAGGAGCCCCACGCGGGCCCCGGCCGGATACGCGTCGCCGTGCGGGCGGCCGGTGTGAACCCCGTCGACTGGCGGATCCGCGAGGGCCAGGTCCTGGGGGCCCATCCGGTCGAGTTGCCCGCCGGGGTCGGCCTGGACGCCGCCGGGGTGGTGGACGAGGTCGGCGAGGGCGTCGAGGGGGTCGCGGTCGGCGACCACGTGTTCGGCGAGGGCGTGGACACCTATGCCGAGTTCGCCGTGCTGACGGCGTGGGCCCGGATGCCCGAGGGGCTGACGTTCGAGGAGGCGGCCGGGTACCCCTCCGTGGTGGAGACCGCGCTGCGCGTCCTCCGCGAGGTCGGCGTCCGCCCCGGGCAGACACTGCTGGTCAGCGGCGCTTCCGGCGGGGTCGGCTCGGCGGTGCTGCAGATCGCCCGTGAGCGGGGTGTCACCGTGATCGGCACGGCCGGGGCCGCGAACCAGGAGTACCTGCGCGGCCTGGGCGCCCTCGCCACGACGTACGGCGAGGGCTGGGTCGAGCGCGTGCGGCGGCTCGGCCGGGTGGACGCGGCGCTCGACCTGGCCGGCGCGGGCGTGCTGCGCGACCTCGTCGAGCTGACCGGGGACCCGCGCAAGGTGATCTCCATAGCGGACCTCGGCGCGCCCGAGCACGGCGTCCGCTTCTCCGGCGTGGCCGGAAGCGTGCCCGAAGCCCTCGCGGAGGCCGCCGACCTCATCGCCCGGGGGAAGCTCCACATCCCGGTCGAGCAGTCGTACACGCTCGCGGAGGCAGCGGCGGCGCACGTCGACAGCCGGGCGGGCCATACGCGGGGGCGGCGGGTCATCGTGGTCTGAGCCGCTGCCACTGCCCGCGCGGGTCCGCGGCTCCTGGGCCCGCGGGAGGTCCTTGACGAAGACCAGGACGCCGGTCTGCGCCCGAGCCGGGTCGGCGCCGTGTGCCGGGCATCGACGGAGCCGGCGGCGAGGGAGTCGCCGCCGGCCCGGTCATGGGGAAAATGCTGTCGAGGATGGCTCGTGGGCCCACGCGCCCGGGGCGTGTCACCCCTGTAGCGGTCGGGGCGTATCACCCCTGTGGTAGTCGGGGCGTTCTAGTCGATGCGGACGGGGTTCTTGGTGCCCGCGGGGCCGTAGCCGCACATGGAGGGCGCCATGACGTGCTGCGGATTGGTCCAGCCCGCGCACTGGTAGCCGGAGTGGCCGTACCAGTCGTGGCCGAACTCGTGCGCGGCCAGCAGGGCCTGGTCGCGGACGCCGCCCATGTAGAGCGCGATGCGCTGGCCGCGGCCCCAGTTGCAGCCGACGATCCGGCCGCCTCCGCCGCAGTCGGTGATGTAGGTGTTCCGGCACTCGACCGGGGTCCCCCTGTTCGGGGTCTCGTCCAGGTTGGCCCAGGCGGCCGCGCCCCGGGCGATGGTCGCGGCGTACGACCGGCAGGACGCCGTGAGGTAGTAGCTGCGGTCGGAGGGGACCGGCCAGCCGCCCGGTGGGGGTTCGAAGGCCTCGGGACCCGCTGCCGCGAGCGCCGAGAGCTCCTCCGCCGTGATGCCGTGGCCCTCCGCCGTGACGTCGGCCGCGGCGGGCCGGTCCAGGGGTGCGGGCGCGGCTTGGGCCCCGGATCCGAGCAATCCGACGGCCACGGTCACCACGACGGCGACGAGGTATCTCAGGAGCAGGTTTCCGCGCATGCTTCTCCTCCTGCTGTGGGGGTGCCGGCTGTTGTGGGGGGTGCCGGCGCGAACCCCGTCGAACGCCGCGCCCTTTGGTACGGGCCAACTGCGCCGTCCGGTTCCACAGTTCACGCACCGGCGCGGTGAGAACAATCCGGGTATCGATAGGTAGGGGTACGCAGAAAAAGGGCGGGTGGCGGCGGGGGCCGGGACGGTACGGGCACCCTCGTGGCCGCACGTTCCGCTGCCTATTGGTCCAGACCTTGACTTGATTGGTCCATGCCAATAGCCTCCGTGCTGTCGCCCCTCCTGTCGGTTCCCGCCGCGTCAGCGGCCTTCGCGCGGACCGGCAGCGCGGGCGCGTGTGCGACGGACGGCGAGCTCGTGCGTACGCGTCGTCCGGCCCCCCATCCGGACCCGACACTCGAGGGAGTCCCCTTGAGATCTCCCACCGGCAGACGCTTCGTCAGGCGAGCCGCGACGGCGCTCGTCACCCTGGCCGTCCCCTTCGCCGCCCTCACCGCTCCGGCGCAGGCGGCCGGCCCCGCCCCGACCACCGCCCCGGCGAACCGCGCGCCCGGCTTCGTCCAGGCCGCGCCCTACCTCTACCTCGGCTGGGGCAACCCGCCCAGCGCCACCGAGGTCATGCGGGCCTCCGGCATCAAGTGGTTCACCATGGCGTTCATCCTCGCCCGCAACGGCTGCAACCCCGCCTGGGACAGCCAACGCCCCCTCACCGGCGGCGTCGACGAGACCACCATCAAGTCGATCCGCGCGGCGGGCGGCGACGTCGTACCCTCGATCGGCGGCTGGAGCGGCAACAAGCTCGGCCCCAACTGCGCCACGCCGCAAGCCCTGGCGGGCGCGTACCAGAAGGTCATCGACGCCTACCGCCTCAAGGCGATCGACGTCGACATCGAGAACACCGACGAGTTCGAGAGCCCCGCCGTCCAGGACCGCGTCCTCGGCGCCCTGAAGATCGTCAAGCAGAACAACCCGGGCCTCAGGACCATCCTCACCTTCCCGACCCTCAACACCGGTCCCAACTCCTGGGGCAACCGCCTCATCGAGCGCTCCAAGGCGCTCGACGCGAACATCGACAACTTCACGATCATGCCGTTCAACTTCGGTGGCCACGCCGACATGTACGGCCACACCGTCCGCGCCACCGAGGGCCTGAAGACCAAGCTCAAGGCCGTCTACGGGTGGTCCGACGCCGAGGCCTACGCCCACATCGGCATCTCCGGCATGAACGGCTCCAGCGACACGGGCGAGAACACCACGCCGCAGATCTGGACCCAGATCCGCGACTGGGCCAACGCCCATCACATCGGCCGCCTCTCCTTCTGGGCGGTCAACCGCGACCGTCCCGCCTGGCAGTTCACTTCCATCACCGCCGGATTCACCGGCTGACCGCACGGGGTGTCCGCCGCCCACCCGGCGGACACCCCGGCCGACCGTCCGACCCGTCCCCCGACCCGTCCCCCCGAGGAAAGCGGCGGCGGCGCTCCCCTTCCGCTCCGGGAGCGCCGCCGCTCCGTGCTCCGTCACGGCGTGGCCGCGAGCCCGTGCCGGCCGACCTCGGCCCGTGAGCCGACGTGGAGCTTGCGCAGCACCTTGGCGACGTGCTGCTCGACGGTGCGCGGGGAGAGGAACAGCACCTCGGCGATCTCCCGGTTGGTGTGGCCGAGCGCCACGAGGCGGGCCACCTCGCTCTCCCTCGGGGACAGCCGGTCGCCGTAGCCGCGGCGGCCGCGCCGGGAGGGCAGCGGGACGTTGTGGCCGCGCAGCACCCGGCGGCACCGGGCCGCGTCGCGCGTCGCGCCCAGCTCGGTGAACCGCTCGGCCGCCGCGGCCAGTTCCGCCGCGGCCGCGCGCTCCCCCGCGGCCAGGCGGCAGCGGGCGGCCGCCTCGGCGGCGCGGGCGGCGGAGTAGGGCTGGGGCAGGGCCGCGTAGGCGGCGCGGGCCGCGCCGAAGGACGCGGCGGCCTCCTCGGCGCGGCCGCGGCCGACGGCCAGGACGCCGTGGCACGCGTCGAGGGCGGCCGCTGCCAGGGGGGCGTCCCGGCCCGCGATGCCGTCGGCCAGTTCCGCGGTGACCCGCTCCGCGTCGGCCAGGCCGCCCTCGTGGACCAGCGCGGCCACGGCCAGCGGCGCCAGGTCCCCCGCCCACGCCCAGATGCCCTTGCGGCGGATCCTGGCGATGCCGCGCTCGGCCTCGGCGCGTGCCTCGGTGTGCTCGCCCCGGGCCGCAAGGAGACGGACCATGGCGCCGGACGCGGCCGCGAGGACCGGTGCCGGGGCGTTGTGGGGCGCCGAGAGCCCGGCCGCCCGCAGTTCCGCGGCGGCCTCGTCCCACTCGCCCCGCGTGGAGGCGAGCAGGCCGAGGACGAGGTGCGCGTCGGCCGCGATGCCCGAGACGCCCTGCACCACGTCCAGGACGCGCCGGGCCCGCCCCGCGAGGCCCTGCCACCGGCCCTCGTACCAGTCCAGGCGCAGCGCGGTGCCCTCGACGATGCCCGACAGGAACGCGGCGCCGCACTCGGTGGCCAGCCGGCGCCCGAGCCTGCGGAAGCGGTGGGCCGCCCGGTAGTGGCCGAGGCACGTGGCCGCGTCGGCGAAGTTGCCGCAGGCCCGGGCCACCTGGCGGCGGTCGCCCACGGGTCCGGCGGTGTCGATGAGGTGCTCGGCCTGCTCCCAGACCTCCGGGTCGCCCGCGTACATCGCGAGCGCCAGGTGGTTGGCCCGTACGGCGGTGCACACCGACGGGCCGGGCTCCCGGGCCGCCAGCCGCTCGGCCTGCTCGATCCAGTGCTCGTACACGTGGTAGGGGCGGTCGCCCCAGGCCGGCATGGCCAGGGCGGCCATCCCGCGGGCGGCCAGGGCGGGCCGGTAGCGCAGTTCGTGGACCGCGCGCTCGGTGTCGATACGGCCCTCCTCGTGCCGGCCCGCCTGGTTGTAGAGCAGCAGCCCCAGGTGGAGCCGGATCTCGCCGCGCAGCCCCTCGGGCAGGTCCGAGTCCTGCACGATGCGGCGCAGCAGCGCCGTCGCCCTGCGGTGGGTGAGGCCGACGACCGCGTCCCGGCTGAGGTCGACCGCGATGCGGGCACAGGTCATGCGGCCCAGGCGGCCGTCGGACAGCAGCTCCTCCAGGATCTCCACGGCGAGGGACAGGTCGCCCGTGCCGCGTGCCGAGGCCGCCGCCGCCTCGCCGTAGAGCTGCCACTGGGTCAGCTCGCCCGCCCGGCGGGCGTGGTGGGCGAGTTGGACCAGGGGCTGGGGTTCCCGCGCCGCCAGGGCCCGCATCGCGCGGTGGTGCAGCCGCCGCCGGTCGGGGCCCGGCAGGCTCGCGTAGACGGCCTGCTGCGCGAGGGTGTGCCGGAGCCCGTACTGGTCGTCGTCCCACTCGAACAGGACACCGGCCAGGAGCGCCTCCCGTACGGCCGCCGCGTCCTCCTGCGACGCGGGCCGGCCCACCGTCCCGCGTACGACGTCGGCGAGCAGGGCCTCCCCGGCGGGGACGCGGAGCACGCAGGCGGCGTGCACGGTGGCGGTGGCCATCGGCGAGAGCACGCTCATGCGGTCGGCGATGGCTTCCTGCAGCGCGGTGGGGACCGTCATCGCGTCCAGGGCCTCGTGCCCCGCCCGGCCGGTGCCGCCGAGGTCCTCCGGCAGCGCGCGGACGACCTCCTCCACCACGAACGGGATGCCCGCGGTGCGCCGGTGCAGCTCCGCGGCCCACGCCTCGGAGACCTCCGGGGCGCCGGTGAGGGCGGCGCACAGGTCGCGTACGGCGCCTACGTCCAGGGGGCGCAGCGCGATGGTCACCGCTGTCGTGCCGGGCGGGTGGCGGTAGGCCCGCCCCAAGGGGAGGCGGGCGCCGGGCAGTTCCTCGCGGCGGTGACTGAGGACGACCGACAGCGCGTCCGGCGGGTCGTCCACCAGGAACCGCAGCAGGTCCCGGGTCCCGTCGTCGGCCCAGTGCAGGTCCTCCACGACCATCACGGCCGGGCCGACCGCGTCGAGCAGCGCGCGCACGGCCCGGAACAGCCGGTGTCCGCGCGCCCGCGGGTCGTGCAGGGGCTCGGGGGCGGGCGGCAGCCGGTCGGCGAGCTCCGGCAGGTAGGGGCGGAGCGCGCCGCACACCGGGCTGAGCGCGGCGGGCACCGCGTCGGCCAGGTGGCGCAGCAGGTCGAGGACGGGCCCGTACGGGAAGGGTTCGCGCAGCGGCCGGCACCGGCCCACCAGAACCCGGCGGCCACGGACGGCGGGGTGGCGCAGCGCCTGGTGGATCAGCCGGGTCTTGCCGATGCCGGCCTCTCCCTCGACGAGGGCCACGGACGGCGGGCGCGCCACCGCGTCCACGAGGGAGCGCAGTTCCACCGCTCGGCCGACCAGAACGGGCGTTTCCGGGGTGCGCAGAAGGGAGGCGGTCATGAGGGGCTCCGGCCTGTGGGGGTCCGTTGCGCGCACGGGGGGCGACGCGTGCGGTACCGCGGCGCCAGCGTGAAGTTATGCCTGGCGACGGGCGCCTCGCAAGACTGTGGCGGCGGACCGGTGCGGCGGGCGGCGCAGGCTCGGGACGCGTGTCACGCGTGGTCCGCGCGGCGCTCGCGGTACGCCCGTTGCCGACAGGCGCGCGAGCAGTACGTCCGCGGACGCCCACGGGAGGCGCGCGCCACCGGGGTCCGGCAGGCGGGGCAGGGGGGTGGCGTCGCCGCGGCCCTGCGGGACCTGGGCCGGGACCACATCGGTCTGGAGCGGCGGGAGATCGGTCACGCTCGCCGTCGTAGTCCCCGCCGGGGAAGCGGACCGATCTGTTCCCTCTGCCCACCAGCAGGCTGTCCGCCGGAAGCCCGCCGCGCGCAAGGCGCGCGGACACCGCCGTCCTGCGGTACGTTGCCGCTACTTTCACCAGCGCAAAGGCACCGAGGTCGCGGTGGGACCGGGTGCCGTCGTCGTGGCCGGCGCGGGACACCTGGCTTGGGCCGGGCGGAGCAGGGCACGCGTGCGCTGTACTTCCCGAGCACCTCGAAGAGCAAGGACGGTACGCGATGACCGAGTACGAGCGCTCCCGCACGATGCCCGCCCAGCCCGAGCACGTCTTCGACCAGGCCGCCAACGTCGACCAGCTCGACACCTGGCTGCCGCGGGACCTGCACGTCGAGGCCGGGGAGCCGCCGGCCGTCACCGTGCACGACGACCGCGCCGACGAGGACTCCTCGGCCGTGCTGCGCGCCCGGCGCGAGCAGATGCGGCTGGAGTGGGGCACCCGCGACCACGGCGGCTACACCGGCTGGCTCCAGGTCGCCGGCGGGGACACCGGCACCAGCGAGGTGACCGTGCACCTGTCGTTCTTCGACGACAGCCACGACCCGGGCGAGCAGGCCGTGACCGAGGCCCTGGACTCCAGCCTCCGGCGCCTGGAGGAACAGGTGCGGCTGCGCGTCGACAACGCCGCCGGCTGACCCCGTCCCCGACCTCCCAAGGAGGCCCGATTGCGTCTTTACCACAGTCGTCCCACCGAGCCGGGTTACGTCCGCAAACGGCACGGGCGCGGTTTCCGGTACCTCGACCCGCAGGGCCGCCCCCTGCGGGACGCCGAGGAGTTGGAGCGCATCAAGGCGCTGGTGATCCCTCCCGCCTGGCGGGACGTCTGGATCTGCCGCAGGGCGAGCGGGCACCTGCAAGCGGTCGGTACCGACGCCGCCGGGCGGCGCCAGTACCTGTACCACCCGCAGTTCCGCGCCGAGCAGGAGGAGGCCAAGCACGAGCACGTGCTCGACGTCGCGGAGCGGCTGCCGGAGGTCAGGACCGCCGTGGAGGCGCACCTCAGCGAGCGCGGCCTCACCCGCGAGAAGGTGCTCGCCACCGCCGTGCGCCTGCTCGACCTGGGGTTCTTCCGCATCGGCAGCGACCGCTACGTCACCGCGAACGAGTCCTACGGCCTGACCACCCTGCTGCGTGAGCACACGCAGTGCAGCGGCGGCCAGGTGGTCTTCACCTACACGGCCAAGGGCGGCAAGGAGCGGGTCCAGGCGGTGGCGGACCCGCCGACGTGCCGTGCCGTCAACGCGCTGCTGCACCGCCGCAGCGGCGGCGAGCGGCTGTTCGCGTACTGGGAGCGCCCCGGCTGGCACGAGGTCAGCGGGGCGGACGTCAACGCCTATCTGAAGGGCCTGGCCGGTCTGGAGGTCACCGCCAAGGACTTCCGCACCTGGCACGCCACCGTCATGGCCGCCGTGGCCCTCGCCGTGTCGCGGCCGGTGGCGCACAGCGAGACCGCCCGCCGCCGCGCCATCAACCGGGCCGTCAAGGAGGTCGCCGGGTACCTCGGCAACACCCCCGCCGTCTGCCGCGCCTCGTACATCAACCCCCGGGTCGTCGAGCTGTACGAGGAGGGGGTGACGGCGGACTCCGCGCTGCCGGACCTGGGCGCCGAGGGCGCGTACGGCACTCCGGCGACCCAGGGTGCGGCCGAGCGGGCGGTGCTCCGCATGCTGCGCGGGTGAGGCACCGCCCCCGGCCGCCGTCCGCCGGTCATGTCCGGCTGGTCAGAGGGTCGCCGCGGCCTCGCCGATGGCGGTGTCCAGGATGGAGAGCCCCAGTGACAGCTCGTCCTCGGTGGCGGTGAGGGGCGGGGCCATGCGCAGGACGCCGCCCATGCCGGGGAGCTGGACGATGTTCATGTGCAGGCCCAGTTCGAAGCAGCGCCGGGTGACCAGGGCGCCCAGTGCGTCGGAACCCCGCTTGGTCGCGCGGTCGGCGACGAGTTCCAGCCCGGCGAGCAGGCCCCGGCCGCGGATGTCCCCGACGACCGCGTGCCGCTCGGCGATGTCGTCCAGGCCCCGGCGGAGGAACGTACCGAGCAACCGCGCGCGGCGGTCGAGCCCGTCGCGGGCCAGGACGTCGAGGACGGTGTTGCCGACGGCGGCGACGAGCGGGTCCGACACGTGCGTGGTGAAGAAGAGGAAGCCGCGGTCGTGGGCCTCCTGCTCGATCTCGGCGCTGGTGACGACCGCGGCGAGGGGCAGCCCCGCCCCGAGGGTCTTGGACAGGGTCAGGATGTCGGGGACGACGCCGTCGCGCTCGAAGGCGTACCACGTGCCCGTGCGGCACAGGCCGGTCTGGGCCTCGTCGAGGATCAGCAGCATGCCGCGCTCCCGGCACTTGTCGCGCAGGGCGGCGAAGTAGCCGGGCGGCGGTTCGATGATGCCGCCGGAGCTGAGGATAGGTTCGACGAGGCACGCGGCGAGGCTGCCGGTCGACTGGGCGTCGATCAGGTCGAAGGCGAGGTCGAGCTGGCGGCGCCAGTCCAGGGAGCCGTCGGCCGCGGTGATGTCAGGCCGGTACGCGTGGGGCACGGGGATGGCGAAGTTGCCGGGCGTGCCCGGGCCGTAGCCCTTGCGGCCCGCGCTGTACGTGGCGGACGCGGCGGCCTGGGTCATGCCGTGCCAGGACCGCGCGAACGAGACGATCTCGTGGCGGCCGGTGACGAGCTTGGCCATCCGGACGGCGGCCTCGTTCGACTCGGCGCCGGTGGTCAGCAGCAGCGCCTTCTCCAGCGGCTCCGGCAGCGTGTCGGCCAGGCGGCGGGCGAGGTCGACCACCGGGCGGCTGAGCATGCCGCTGAAGAGGTGGTCGAGGGTGGCGACCTGCCGCTGGACGGTCTCGACGATCTCCGGGTGGGCGTGGCCGAGGATCGCGCTCATCTGGCCGGAGGTGAAGTCGAGGATCTTCCGGCCCTCGGCCGTGTACACGAAGCTCCCGGCGGCCCGCTCGATGATCGCGGGGGTGAACGCGCCGCCGTAGCGGACGAGGTGCCGCTCGGCGTCGGTCCAGAAGGTCTCGCCGGACGCCGGGCCGGTGGTCGCCGAGACGGTGGTCACCGACGCGGCGGACGGCGGCACGGGGGCCGGGGACGGCCCGGTGGGGGTCGAAGTAGCCATGCGGTCGACGGTAGGACGCGCCCGAGCGACACGTCCATCTCACAATTCCGGCTGTGCTGTTCGGCAGACCCGTACAACAATGACGGTGTGATGAACCCCTGGAGACTGCGGCTGCTGAGCCAGTTGGACACCCTGGGCACGGTGCGGGCGGTGGCCCAGGCCGTCAACATGAGCGCGTCGAGCGTGTCCCAGCAGCTCGCCGTCCTCGAGGCCGAGACGCGCACGCAGTTGCTGGAGCGGACGGGCCGCCGGGTGCGGCTCACCTCGGCCGGGCTGATCCTGGCGCGGCGGGCGCGGGCGCTCCTCGACCACATGGAGAGCGTCGAGGAGGAGCTGCGCGGCTTCGGCGAGGAGCCGGCCGGGCTGGTGCGCCTCGGCGCGTTCCAGTCCGCGATCCACACGATGGCCGTGCCGGCGGTGACGCGCCTGGCGCGCGAGCACCCGCACCTCGACGTGGAGCTGCTGCAACTGGAGCCGCACGAGAGCATGCCCGCGCTGCGGGGCGGGGACGCGGACCTCATCATCACGACGACGGACTTCGACGAGCTGCCGCTCGGCCCGGACCTCGACCTGGTGCCGCTGGCCACGGATCCGGTGCTGCTGGTGGTCCCGCCCGGGCACCCCGTGACGGGGCGCGGCGGCGCGGTGGACCTCGCGGCCTGCGCGGACGAGCCGTGGGCGTTCGACATGCCGCAGTCGTACATGGCGAACCTCGCGCAGCGGCTGTGCCGGCAGGCCCGGTTCGAGCCGCGCGTGGTGTGCCGGTTCAGCAACTACATGATGACGCTCCAGCACGTGGAGGCCGGGCTGTCCATCGCGCTGCTGCCCGGCCTCGCGGTCGACCGCCGCTACCGCGTCGCCACCCGGGAGCTGGCGACACCCGTGACGCGTACGATCACGGCGGCCGTCCGCCGGGGCTCGCCGCCGCGCGCGGCGGTGCGCGTCGTCCTGGACGCGCTGCGCCGCCCTCAGGACCTGCCGCTGCCCGGCGCGGAGTGAGGACCGGGGCGGCCGGGGGGCGTGAGGAGGGTGCGCAGGTCGATGACGCGGTAGCCGCGGGCGCGGACCGCGTCGAGGACCGGCCGCAGGGCCAGGGCGTCGATCACCTCGGTGCGGCCCTCGGACGCGCCGACGTGCATCTGGAGGATCGCGCCCGGACGCAGGGCGTCCACCGCCCGGCGCACCGCGCGGTCCACGGTCATGCCGCCCTCGGTGCCCTTCCAGCCGTTGGTGTCGGCGGTGAACTCGATGTCGGCGAAGCCCAACGCGTTGACCTCCTTGATGTGCGCCGGGCTGGTCTCGCTGTAGGGGAACCGGAAGAACGGGGTCAGGGCGTCCCCCGCTCCGGCGGCGCGCAGCGCCCGGTCCGCCGCCCGGACCTCCCGCCGCCGTCCTGCGGCGGTCAGGTCCTTGAAGTAGGGGTGACTGTAGGAGTGGTTGCCAAGGCCGTGCCCCGCCGCCGCGACCTTCCGGACCACCCCCGGGAGGCGGTCGGCGAAGTCGCCGGTCAGGAAGAACGTGGCGGGTGTGCGCCGACGGGCGAGCTCACCGAGGACGCGGTCAAGCCCGGCGTCGTTCCAGGCCGCGTTGAACGTCACCGCGACCACCCGCTCACGCGTACGGATCACGCGGTTCTCCGAGCCGAACAGCGCCCGTAGCCCGGTGCCGTCCGCGGGGGCCGCCGGGTGCGGCGCCCGGGCCCGGGCTGTCGCTGCCGCCGTGGCGGCCCCGGCTCCGGGCAGCGCGTTCCAGGCGGCGGCGAGCAGTCCGGCGGCCACCACGCGGCGGGGGACGGGACGGTGGGCGATGAGGGAGTGTGTTTCCATGCCTCCGTCATCGGCCGGTCCGTACGCGCCCTTGACGAGGGATCCGGCGAACCCCTGTCCGGAACGGGCCGCGCAGGCGGTGTGACCATGGCATATACCGAATGTTCGCCCTCCGGCGGAGAGGAGGCGCGGACCTGCGCGAAGCGCCACAATACGTGAGAGGTGTGTCCGGTGTTCCGGCGCCGGTCCCGTCGTCGGCGCCGGTGGTGAGGGGGTCGTCGAGGCCGTGGGCAGCGCAGCCGCAGCATGGACTTTCCTGACCGACCGCACGCGGGTCCTGCTGATGCTCGCCCGCGATCCGTCCGTACCGCCGTGGCGGGTGGCCGGCGCCTGCACCGACGGCCACGCGGCGGACACCCCGCTGCCTGCCGGTTGAGGCCGGCGGCGGCTGCGATGGGCCAGGAGTCCGCGCCCCGGCTGGTGGTCCGTCATGTGCCGGCGGGCCGCTCCACGGTACTGATGTGCCTGTCGGGCGAGCTGGACCTCGACACCACCGCCCTGCTGCGCGACGAGGTCGTGCGGGTGGCGTCGCGCCCGCGGGACCACCGCGTGCTGTTGCTGGAGCTGTCCGCCCTCACCTACTGCGACAACGCCGGGCTCTACACCCTGGTGGGCGTCTGCCAGGCGTTGGACTCGGTCGGCATCGCGGTCGGTGTCATCGAGACCGGGGTGGTCACCCGCGCCGCCATCGACCGCGCGGGGCTGGCGGAGCGCCTCCCCTTGCGGGACCTCACCGACACGACGGCTCTGTCCGCGTGACCGGCGGTGCCGTGGTCGCGTGACCGGTGCCGCGGCTACGCGGACGGGGCGCGGGCGCGGCTACGGGGCGCGGGCGCGGCTACGCGGACGGGGGCGGGGACGCGGGCGGGGGCGGGGACGCGGGCGGGGGCGCCGCCCCCGACGGGGCCGCCGCGGGAATCCGGCGGTGGATGCCCTCGACCATGTCCCGCATCGCCGTGTGGAAGAGCTCGCCCTGGTGGTCGCCGAGGAACGAGGTGTGCCCGAAGACCTCCAGGACGACGAGGCCGTGCATGTGGCCCCAGGCGCTGAGCAGGAGGGAGGCCGCCGCGGGCGGCAGGTCGCCGAGGCCGTCCTGCGGCAGTCGTTCCAGGTGTGCCCGGAAGGAGGCCGTCAGGCCCCGGGTGTCGGCGGCGGCGAGCTGGGCCAGGGTGAACCCGACGAACATCTCCCGCTGGAAGACCTTGGTCATGCGGCGGACGGCCTGCGTGGTGGGGCCGTCGGCGGGCGCCCGGTAGGACCGCAGCGGGGCTCCGTACAGGAGTTGGAACCGCTCCGGGTGCGCGACGGCCCAGCGCCGGTAGCCCTCGGCCGCGACGACCGGGCGCGGCGTGGCGGAGTCCTCGGGCACGTCCTCGGGCACCGCGTCGACGGCCGCCTGCACGGCGTCGGCCAGGTCGTCGTACGCCTTGGTGATGAGCGCGGTGACCAGGTCGTCCCGGCTCGGGAAGTAGTGGTAGAGCGCCTGCACGGTCATGCCCAGGGCGCGGGCGACGGCACGCAACGACAGGGCGTGCGGGCCCTGTTCGACGATCTGCTGCTCGGCGGCGCCCAGGATTTCCTGCCGGGCGACGGCCCGGCGCCGCTGCCGCAGGGAGGGCATGGCCGCCGCGGGTTCCTCGGGAGACATGCGGTGACCGTACGACGGCCGGCCCCCGAACGACCATGGGCAGGAACCGTGCTGTGAAGAAAATCTAACACTGCCAAAACTTCTTGTCCCTCGCTAGCGTCGACACCGGCGACCAGGAGCGCGCGCTCCCTCTCTCTTCGCCTCTCCCCCCTCGGCTCGACCCGACTGCCCCATGTCCCTGCGCGGCACAGACCCCCTGTGCGTGACAGACACACGTGACGGACCCATACGAACGTGCGTGACAGCAACCCGAAGGAGACAGCGCGTGTTTGAACGCATAGCGGAACTGGCGATCCGCCGGTCCCGGTTGGTACTCGTGGTCGCCGCCCTCGCGGTGGCGCTCATGGGTGTGGTGGGCGCCGGGGCGTTCAGCAAACTGGTGGAAGGCGGCAACGAGGACCCCGGCTCCCCCTCCACGAAGGCCGCGCGGGTCATCGAGGACAAGTTCGGCGGGGAGACCGACCTCGTCCTCCTGGTCCGCCCGCAGGGCCGGGTCGACTCCCCCGCGGCCGAACGGGCCGGGCGGGCGCTCACGGCCGACCTGAAGGAGGACCGGCACCTCGACAACGTGATCTCGTACTGGGATGCGGGCAGTTCCGCCCTGCGCTCCGAGGACGGCCGCGAGGCGATGGTGCTCGCCCATGTGAAGGGCGACGACACCGAGCGGGGGAAGAACGCCAAGGACGTCATCGACGCCTACACCGGCTCGTACGAGGGCGGGTTGAGCGTCCGGGCCGGGGGCGGCGCGGCCGTGGGCAACGACCTGGCCGCGCAGGTGCCCAAGGACCTCCTCCTGGCGGAGGCGGTCGCCGTCCCGCTGACGCTGGTCCTGCTCCTGGTCGTCTTCGGCAGCGTGGTCGCGGCGCTGCTGCCGCTGGTGATCGGCCTCGTCGCGATCGCGGGCACGTTCGCCGGACTCGCCCTCCTCGGCGGCGTCACGGACGTGTCGATCTTCGCGACCAACCTGACCACGGCCCTGGGCCTCGGGCTCGGCATCGACTACGCCCTGCTGATGGTCAGCCGGTTCCGGGAGCAGCTCACGGCCGGGGCGGACGTGCCCGACGCCGTCCGCGTCACCGTGCGCACCGCGGGCCGTACGGTGGCGTTCTCGGCCGCGACGGTGGCCGTGGCGCTCGCCGCGCTGCTGGTGTTCCCGCAGTACTTCCTCCGCTCGTTCGCCTACGCGGGGGTCGGGGTCGTCCTCGTCGCCGCCGTCGGCACGCTGTTCGTGATGCCCGCCCTGCTCGCCGTGCTGGGGCACCGGGTCGACAAGGGCCGGCTGCCCTGGGCCCGGGAGCGGCGGGCCGACGGCGGGGCGCCGTTCTGGGGGCGGCTCGCGGGTACCGTCATGCGCCGGCCCGCGGTCACCGCGCTGCCGGTGCTCGCGGTGCTGCTCCTGGCCGCGAGCCCGCTGCTCGGCATCGGCTTCGGCACGCCGGACGAACGGGTGCTGCCCGAGGACGCGGAGAGCCGCCAGGTCGCCACCGCGCTGCGGGAGAACTTCGACGGCAACGACGACGCGGCCGTCCACGTCGTGATCGACCGGGCCGTCGAGCGGGCCCCGCTGGCCGCGTACGCGACCGAGCTGTCCCGGCTCGACGGCGTGGTCCGCGTCGAGGCCTCCACGGGCACCTACACCGACGGGAGGCCCGGGGCGGCCGCCCCCGGCGGTGCCGCGCTCGGCCGCCCCGACGCCCAGCGGATCAACGTCGTGGGCGGGCTGACGCCGAAGTCCGCCGCGGCCGAGCGCCTGGTGGCGGACGTCCGCGACGTCACGCCGCCCGCCGGGGCCCGCCCGCTGGTCGGGGGCGGCGACGCCGAGCTGGTGGACTCCAAGGAGTCCATCGGCGGGAGGCTCCCGGTCGCCGTGGCCCTGGTCGCCGTCAGCACCTTCCTGCTGCTGTTCCTCTTCACCGGGAGCGTGCTGCAGCCGCTGCGGGCCCTCGTCCTCAACGCGATCAGCCTGGGAGCGGCCCTCGGCGTGATGACGTGGATCTTCCAGGACGGCCACCTCGCCTCGCTGCTCGGGTTCACCCCGCAGCCGATGGAGACCGCGATGACGGTGCTGATGTTCTGCATCGCCTTCGGCCTCTCGATGGACTACGAGGTGTTCGTGACCAGCCGCATCAAGGAGCTCCACGACCGGGGCGAGAGCACCGGGTCAGCCGTGGTCCAGGGCCTCGGGCACACGGGGCGGATCGTCAGCGCGGCGGCCTGCCTGCTGGCGGTGAGCTTCTTCGCCTTCGGCACGGCGCAGGTGAGCTTCATGCAGATGTTCGGCCTGGGCAGCGGCCTCGCCATCCTCATCGACGCCGTGGCCGTGCGCGGGGTGCTCCTGCCCGCCGCGATGCGGCTGCTCGGCCGCCGGGCGTGGTACGCGCCCGGGTTCCTGCGCGGCCTGCACGGGCGCTTCGGGCTCAGCGAGGGCGGCCCGGCGGACGCTCCCGCCGCCGCGGAGGCCGTGGCCGGTACGCCGCGCGAGCGGAACTCCGCCGGAGTCTGACACCGCGGACCACTTCCCCGACGTGCCCGCCTCCGCCCCCGTCGGAGGTGGGCACACGTGTCCGTGGCCGTGGGCCGGCCGGTGGTCAGCCGGGTCCGGGGGCCCGTCGTGTGCGGCGCCCACTGTGGTGCTCCGGCGCGGCCGAGGCCTTCTTGAAGTGGCGCAGGCGAGGGCGGGTGGAGCCGGTGCTTAGGGCCTCGTTGACGCGGGTGGTGTCGAGGGCGTTCTCCCAGCGGGCGACGACGAGGGTGGCGACGCTGTTGCCCGCGAGGTTGGTCAGGGCGCGGCACTCGGACATGAACTTGTCGACGCCGAAGACCAGCATGATGCCCGCGGCGGGGACGGTGCCGACGGTGGAGAGGGTGGCGGCGAGGGCGATGAAGCCCGCTCCGGTGACCCCGCCCGACCCTTTCGAGGTGAGGATCATGACGGCCAGCAGGCCGAGTTGCTGACCGAGGCTCAGCGGGGTATCGGTGGCCTGGGCGATGTAGACGGCGGCGAGGGAGAGGTAGAGGGAGCTGCCGTCGAGGTTGAAGGAGTAGCCGGTGGGGACGGTGAGCCCGACGATGTCGCGGCGGATGCCGAGCCCTTCGAGCTTCACCATCAGGCGGGGCAGCGCGCTCTCGGACGACGAGGTGCCGAGGACCAGCACGAACTCCTCGCGCAGATGGGCGAGGAGCCGGAAGATGTTGATCCCGAGGGCCGCGGTGACCCCGCCGAGGACGACCACGACGAAGAAGGCGGACGTGCCGTAGAACAGCCCGACGAGCCGGCCCAGGCCGGTGAGGGTGGAGATCCCGTACCGTCCGACGGTGTACGCCATGGCGCCGAAGGCCCCGATCGGGGCGGCCAGCATCACCAGGTGCAGGACCTGGAAGACCACGGCGGTGAGCCGGTGGACGCCGTCGACGAGGGGTTCGCCGACGGGGCCGACGGCCTTCAGGGCGACGCCGAAGAGCACCGAGACGAAGATGACCTGGAGGATGTCGCCCTCGGCGAAGGCGCCGACGGCGCTGGTGGGCACGAGGTCGGTGAGCAGGTGCCACCACTCCTGGTTCTCGCCGTCCTTGACGTACTGTCCGGCGTCGCCCTCCAGGCGCAGGTCCGCGGGGTCCGCGTGGACACCCGCGCCGGGCCGGAAGACGTTCACGGCGACCAGCCCGACGAGCAGCGCGGCCAGGGTGCCGGCCTGGAAGTGAAGCAGGGACTTCAGGCCCACGCGGCCGACCCGGCCGAGGCTGTCGACGCCACCGATGCCCGCCACGACGGTCAGGAAGACGATCGGCGTGATGAGCATCTTGATCGCGGCGACGAAGGTGGTGCCGACCGGTTCCAGGGCGGCACCGGCCGAGGGCCACAGCCAGCCGGTGAGCACCCCGGCGACGATGGCGGCCAGGACCTGGGCGTAGAGCTGTCGGTACCAGCGCTTCCGGCCGGTTCCGGCCCCGGAGGGCACGGGAGGTGCGGGTGCTGCCATGGCGTTTCACCTCGTCGGGGGGAACGGGGCACGGCCGGGGGGTGCGGACCCCGGCCGGGGCGCGCACCTCAGCCGGGGAGCTGGGAATGCGGCAGGGGGCGCGGAATGCGGGCAGGGGGAACTCGGTGCCGCCCCGCGCGCCCGGCGCTCAGAGGAGTTCGAGGAGGGTCTCGGTGAAGTCGGCGGTGGTGGCGGTGCCTCCCAGGTCCCGGGTGCGGACGTCCGTCTTGGCCAGGACGGTGGCGATCGCGTCGGTGACGTCCTTGGCGGCGGCCGGGTGGCCGAGGTGGTCGAGCATCAGCGCCGCGGACCAGATCGCGCCGATCGGGTTGGCGACGCCCTGCCCGGCGATGTCGGGCGCGGAGCCGTGCACCGGTTCGAACATCGAGGGGAACTCCCGCTCGGGGTTGAGGTTGGCCGCCGGGGCGATGCCGATGGACCCGGCCACGGCGGCGGCGAGGTCGCTGAGGATGTCGCCGAAGAGGTTGGAGGCGACCACGACGTCGAAGCCGGCCGGGTCGAGGACGAACTTCGCCGCGAGGGCGTCGATGTGCTCCTGGTCCCAGGCGACCTCGGGGAAGCGCGCCGCCCGCGCGGCGACGAGCTCGTCCCAGAACGGCATGGTGTGCACGATGCCGTTCGACTTCGTCGCGGAGGTCAGCCGGCCGCCGCGACGCGCGGCGAGCCGGAAGGCGTAGTCCAGGACGCGGGTGACGCCGGTCCGTGTGAACACGGCTTCCTGTACGGCCATCTCCTCCGGCGACCCGCTGTGCAGCCGTCCGCCGACCTGGCTGTACTCGCCCTCCACGTTCTCCCGGACCACGACGAGGTCGACCTCGCCGGGCCGCGCGGCGCGCACCGGGCTGTCGACGCCGTCGAAGACGCGGACGGGCCGCAGGTTGACGTACTGCCGGAAGCCGCGGCGGATCGGGATCAGCAGCCCCCACAGCGAGACGTGGTCGGGCACGCCCGGGTGGCCCACCGCGCCCAGCAGGATGGCGTCCTTGTCACGGAGCTGGTCGAGGCCGTCCTCGGGCATCATGGCACCCTCGCGCAGCTGGCGCGCGCACGACCAGTCGTCGTAGGAGGTGTACGACAGGCTGAAGCCGTGCCGGGGGCCGAGGCGGTCGAGCACCCGCCGCGCAGCCGGGAGCACTTCGGGGCCGATGCCGTCGCCGGGTATCAGGGCGATGCGGTGGTTCGTCATGCCGTCGATTGCAGCAACGCGCCGGTGGCGGCGTCCAAGACGGAAAGCGGATCTGCCTGATAGGGCACGACTATCAGCAGGCGCGCCCCCGCCACCAGAGCGCGCCCCTCACGCGAGCACGGGCCGCGCCCGCACCCGCCCCCGCTTCCCCTCTCAGCCGCCGTCGCACCCGGCCGCCGTCGACCAGAACGCGGCAGCCGCCGGGGACAGCCCGCCGCGGCGGCTCACCAGGGCCACGCGCAGCGCGGTCGCGGGCTCGATGTCGAGGACCCTGGCCCCGGTGCGCCGGGCGGTCTCGCGCCACGCCTCCGTGACGACGGCGAGCCCGACCCCGGCGAGCACCAGCGGCAGCAGCGACACGCGGTGCTCCGTCTCGGCCGCGACGGTGAAGTCGACGCCCCGGTCCCGCAGGGCGTCGACGTAGGCCCGCATCCCCGTCCCGGGCTGCCCCACGATGAGGCGCTGCCCCGCCAGCTCCTCGCAGGCGACGGAGTCGCGGCCCGCGAAGGGCCCGCCGGGCGGCACCACCAGGACGAAGCGCTGCTCCCCCAGCGGACGGGCGGCGACCTCCCTGTCCGGCACGGGCTCCGCCGAGGCGAGCAGGCCCAGTTCCACGGCCCCGGTCCGCACCGTGTCGATCACGTCGCGCGCGGTGAAGACCGCCCTGACCGCCACCGTGACGCCGGGGTAGCGCCCGCTGAAGACCCGGATCAGGGTCGTCAGGGGCTCCACCGCCTGCGACGGCATCGACGCGACGTCCAGGCGCCCCTCGCGCAGCTCGCGCACCGCCGCCACGCTCGCCCGCGCGGTTCCGAGGCTCCGTACGGCCGCGCGGGCGGGCTCGATCAGCGCCCGCCCCGCCTCCGTGAGCACCGCCCGGCGGCCGACACGGTGGAACAGCTCCGCCCCCAGGTCGCGCTCCAGCGCCCGCACGGCCTGCGACAGCGACGGCTGCGACACGTACAGCGCCGAGGCGGCCCGGTGGAAGCCCCCGCGGTCCACGATCGCCAGGAAGTACTCCAGCTGCCGGACGTCCATGGTCCTCCTCCCCGTCCCGGGCTCCGACCCGCGCGGGCCCCGCCCCGCCGCGGGCGCCGTCCTCCGGCCCGCCGACCCGGCCGGTGTACGACGGTACGTGCCACGCGCGCCCCGCCTGCCACAAGGCACCTGCTCACGCGGCCCCGGCGCGCCGGGGCCGCGCGGTCCCGGCTCCCCCGGCGGTCACAGGCTCCGGTCGCGGTACGTCGGTACGCCGTCGAGGACGGTCAGCAGCACCGGGACGTCCGCCAGTGCGGTGGCCGGGGTGGCGAGGGGGTCCGCGGCGAGGACCGTCAGGTCGGCGCGGTGGCCGAGGGCGATGCGGCCCGCCTCCCCCTCCTCGCTCGCGGCGTACGCGGCGTTGACGGTCATGCCCTGGAGGGCCTCCAGTGCCGTGAGGGCCTGCTGCGGGGCGTGCGGCGGCCGGGTCAGGTCGCGGCTGGGGCGGCGGTGGCGGGCCCCGGCCATGACGCCCAGCGGCGGGTACGGCGCGATGGGCCAGTCGGAGCCGAGGACCACGACCGCGCCGGAGTCCTGCAGGTCGCGGCAGCGCCAGGCGCGGGCGGCGCGCTCCTCGCCCAGCCTGCGCGACCAGTTGTCGGTGTGGTCGGCGCGGGTGAAGTCGCAGCAGTGGGTCGGCTGCATGGAGGCGACGACGCCGAGCTCGGCGAACCGGCGCACGGTGTCGTCGGGGACGGTCTCGATGTGCTCGATCCGGTGGCGCACCGGCCGCCAGTCGTCCGCCTGCGCCTTCTCCACGGCGTCGAGGGCGTGGCGGACGGCGGCGTCGCCGATGGCGTGGGTGGCGGTGGGCACGCCCGCCCGGTGCAGGGCGGCGACGACCCCCGTGTACTCCTCGGGGTCCGGCCAGAAGGCCTGCCGGGACTCGCCGTCGCGGTCGGGGTGTTCCAGCCAGGCGGTGCCGTTGTCGATGGTGCCGTCCATGAAGATCTTGACGCCGTCGGTGCGCCACAGGCGCCCGCCCGTGCCCTGCTGCTCGATGAGCGCGCGGACGCCGTCGGGGCCGGTGCCGGGCTGGCACCAGGGGGCGACGCGCAGCCGCACCGGCAGTTCGCCCGCCTCGTCGAGGTCGGCGTAGAAGGCGAGGCTGTCGCCGTTGGCGTCCATGACGTGGCCGCCGGTCAGGCCCGCCGCGGCCATGGCGCGCAGCGCGGCGGCGAGGCGGTCGCGGCGCTCCTCGCGGGTGGGCTGCGGGGCGGCGCGCTCCACGAGGTCGCAGGCGGCGTCCTCCAGGAGCAGCCCGGTGGGCCGGCCGTCGGGGCCGCACACCACGTCGGCGGTGGCCTGGGCGAAGGCGCGCGGCCCGTCGACACCGGCGAGTTCCAGGGCGCGCTCGCTGGCCAGCATGGAGTGGGCGTCGAAGAGCAGCAGCAGGGCGGGCACGCCGGCGAGCACGGTGTCGAAGGGGGCGGTGTCGACGGGGCGGCCCGCGAAGACGTTGGGGTCGAGGCCCCAGCCGCGCAGCCACGCGCCGGGGGCCAGGTCCCGTACCGCGCGGGCGAGGGCGTCGCGCACCTGCTCCACGTCGGTACAGCCCGACAGGTCGAGACCGTGGGTGAGTTCGGCCCCCGAGACGGGGTGGATGTGCCCGTCCACCAGGCCGGGCACCGCCACCGCTCCCTTGAGGTCGACGACCTCGGTGGAGGCGTCCGTGAGCGCGCGGATCTCCCCGTCGTCGCCGAGGGCGGTGATGCGTCCGTCGGCGGCGGCGAGCGCGGTGCCGGGCAGGAACTCCCCGGTGGCGGGGTCGAGCAGACGGGCCGAGAGCAGGACGAGGGAGGGGCGCACAGGGGCTCCTTGTGTGCGGGCCGGTGGACGGCCGGTGAGGTCGCTGGGGGCAGGCGGTCAGAGCGCCGGGGCGTCGGTCAACGCGCCCGCGGGCAGGCCGAGTTCGCGCTCGGCGGTGGTGAGCGGCAGGAGCCGCACGGCGGGCGGGTCGTCGGCGCTGCCGCCGCTGTTCACGAGCATGCCGAGGCCGTCGAGGACCACCAGGATCTGGATGGCGGTCACCAGGGGGTCCGCCGTGCGGAACTCGCCCTCCCGGACACCCTCGCGGATCAGCCCTTCGAGCCGGTCGCGCCAGGCGGTCTCCTGGACGGCCACGCGGTCGCGCAGCGCGGGGCGGTAGCGGCTGAGGTGGCGGGCGTTGAGCCAGAGGCGGCTGATGTCGTCGTAGGTCTCTCCGGTCGTCCGGGTCAGGAAGCGGGCCAGGTGGCAGGTGGGTGTGGCGCCGGCGCGGTCGGCCGGGAGGAGTTCGTCGAGCTCGGCGCCGACGGCGGTGCCGTAGGCCTCGGCCACGAGGTCGTCCACGGCCGGGAAGTAGTGGCTGATCAGCCCCGGCCGGACGTCGAGTTCCTCGGCGACGCGCCGCAGGGTGATGCACTCCAGCCCTTCGGCCAGAGCAACCCGCGCGGCCGCGGCAACGATTTCCGCACGTCTTTCCGTCGGAGACTTACGAATTCGCCTGTTCGGGAGGGTTGACGACATGGAAACCATGCTATTGAGTGTGCGACCAATAAACAAGCAGGTGGGTAACCAGCATCCGGAGGGGCCGCATGGCGTCCACGATTCCCGACCCGCAGCAAGGCCCCCGCACCCCCGCGCAGCAGGCTCCGGCGCGGCCTCAGGCCCCGTCCCCCACGGACGGGGCGGGCCGCGTCGAGGCCCATGGCATCGACCACATCCCCGAGCACGAACGCCACGGCCACCCCCGGCAGTTGTTCTCCGTGTGGGCGGCGGCGAACGTCAACTACCTGAACCTGGTGATCGGCGGCACCCTGATCCTCATGGGCCTGACCCTCTGGCAGGCCCTCGCCGTGATCGTCGTGGGCAATCTGTGCTGGCTGCTCACCGGGGTGCTCGCGATGTCCGGCCCGGCCGCGGGCGCGCCGAGCGAGGTGATCACCCGCGCGATGTTCGGCGTCCGCGGCAACCGGGTCAACAACGCGGTCGTGGGCTGGATGGTCTCCGTGGCGTACTTCGCCCTGAACCTGGCCGCCGCGGCGACCGCCGCCTTCTCCCTCGTCGAGAAGGCCGGCGTCCCCGCGACCACGGGCGTGCAGGTCGTCGTGGTCCTGGTGATCGCCGCGCTCACGCTCGCCATCGGCGTGTACGGCCACGGCACGATCATGAAGCTCTACCTGCCGATCACCCTGGCGCTCGCCGCCGTCTTCGCGGTCGTCGCCGTCGGGGTGTTCCGGCACGCCGACTACGCGTACACCCCGGCCGAACCGCTGACCGGCAGCGCCCTGTGGGCGGTCCTCGTCTCCGGAGTCACCCTCATCGGCTCCGGCCCACTGACCTACACCACCAGCGCCGACTTCTCCCGCTACCTGCCGCGGACCGCGTCCGCGAAGGCCGTGCTCGGCTGGACCGCGCTGGGCGGCTTCCTGCCCAGTGTCGCCGTCAGCTCCCTCGGCGCGCTCGCCGCCACCGCCGTGGACATGACGGACCCGCAGTCGGGGCTCCAGCAGATCCTGCCGGGCTGGTTCGGCCCGGTCTTCCTGCTCGCCCTGGTCCTCGGGACGATCGCCATCAACGCCCTGACCGCCTACAGCGCGGGGCTCGCCCTGCAGGCCGTGGGCATCCGCGTCCGCCGCTCCCTCAGCGTGCTCGCCGACGGCGCCGCGGCGGTGTCGCTCACCCTGTACGGGCTCCTCGTCTCCGACTTCCTCGACACCGTCAGCAACGTCCTCCAGCTCACCGTCGTCCTGCTCGGCCCCGCCGTGGCCGTCTACGCGACCGACATCCTGCTGCGCCGCAACCGCTACGACGGCCCCGCGCTGATGGACGAGACCCCGGACAGCCCCTTCTGGTACACCGCCGGCGTCAACACGGCCGGAGCCCTCGCCCTCGCCGGGGGCGTCACCGCGGCGGCCCTGAGCGTCGACACGCTCTACACCGGGCCCCTCGCCCGGGCTCTGGGCGGCATGAACCTCGCGCTCCCCGTGGGCATCGCCGTTTCCGCGTGCCTCTACGCGATACTCATGCGGACCACGAGGCAGCAGGTGTGTCCGCCGTCGTCCGGGGCAGGGGCGAGGTCGGACAGGAGGTGTGCATGATCCATCTGGCGGTTCCGCTGTGGGACGTGGGGAACGGGCAGGGCGTACGGCAGCTCTCCGAGCTGGGGCTCGCCCTGGTGCTCTCGAGCCTGATCGGCTGGGAGCGCGCGGCCCAGCAGAAGAGCGCGGGGCTGCGCACGCACACCCTCGTGGGCATCGCCAGCGCGCTCATGATGGAGGTCTCCCAGCACGGCTTCAGCAACGTCCTCGGCCTGGACAACGTGTCCTTCGACCCGTCCCGGGTGGCCGCGCAGATCGTCTCCGGCATCGGCTTCATCGGCGGCGGCCTGATCTTCGTGCGCCAGGACGCCGTGCGCGGCCTGACCACCGCGGCGACGATCTGGCTCACCTGCGCGGTCGGCATGGCCTGCGGGGGCGGCTTGCCCGTCCTCGCGCTGGCCGTGACCGCCCTGCACTTCCTCGTCGTGCGCGGGTATCCGCTGCTCGCGGGGCGTCTGCTCGCCCGCACCCGCAGCTCCGCCTTCGAGCTGCGCCTGACGTACCGCACCGGTACGGCGCTGCTGCCCCGGCTGATGGAGACCTGCACCCGGCGCGGCTTCCGCATCCTGAAGGTGCGGGTCGACCGGCTGCCCGGGGACGGTGACCCGGCGGCCCGCGTCCTGCTCGCGCTGGAGGGCGCGGCCGCCACCGGGCCGCTCACCGCCGAACTGTTCGACAGCGACGGTGTGCTGGATGTCGAGATGACCCCGGCCGCCGACGACGAGTAGCCGAAGAGGGGCGGGTGACGGTGGCCTTCGCCGAGCGGAACACGTTCGGTGCCCTCGACCACGACGTCACCCTGTCCTCGGGCGAGGTCGTCCACAACCCGCTGCGGGTGCTGGGCGGCGGCGACGGGTGCGAGGTGGTGTGCACGCCGCGCCGACGGCCGGGGACGAGCGACGAGGACGTCCGGCGCGACGCGGACGCGGTGCTCGCCGGCCTCACCGCGCTCAAGCGGGTCGTCGAACGGCCGGGCGGTCCCGGCCCGCGCTGAGGCGGCGGCCGTCGGCCCGGCGGCCGCCGGGTCTCACGGGCGCGGCCGGTGCCGGGGCGCGTACGGCGGGATGCCCGCCTCGCCCGCCGCCTCCCGCAGGACGTCCCGGAGCATGGCCGGGGTCAGCCGCCCGGTGAACGTGTTGCGCTGGCTGACGTGGAAGCAGCCGTACAGGGTCACGGGACCGGGGGCGCCCGCGTGGCCGTCGGCGGGCGGGGAGCCGCGCTCCAGCGTGACCCGCGCGCCGTGCGCGAAGCGCGGGCGGGGCCGGGGCAGCAGCCACCCCGCCTCCGCGAAGGCGGGCAGCGCCGCCTGCCAGCCGAAGGCCCCCAGGACCACCACCGCGCGCAGGTGCGGCGCGAGCAGCTCCAGTTCCCGTACGAGCCAGGGCCTGCAGGCGTCCCGCTCCCCCGGGGTCGGCTTGTTCTCCGGTGGCGCGCAGTGCACCGGGGACGTCACCCGGACGCCACGCAGGGTCAGCCCGTCGTCCGCGGACACCGCCAGCGGGCTCGACGCGAGTCCCACCTCGTGCAGGGCCCCGTACAGGACGTCGCCGGAGCGGTCGCCGGTGAACATCCGGCCGGTCCGGTTGCCCCCGTGCGCGGCGGGCGCGAGGCCCACGACGAGCAGCGAGGCGTCCGCGGGCCCGAACCCGGGCACCGGGCGGGACCAGTACGTCCAGTCCTTGAACGCGGCCCGCTTGACCCGCCCGACCTCCTCGCGCCAGGCCACCAGCCGTGGACAGGCGGTGCACCCCGCGATGCGGGCGTCCAGTTCGGCAAGAGGATCCATGGCGTGCACCTGCCCGGGACTGACGGCGTCGAACGGAGGAGTGATCAGCGGATCTCCACCGTAGTGCGGCCGCCGCCGGGCGGGGCGGCCGCGGCCGAACGGCCGCGGCCCGATCGGGGCATCCCGCCCGTGTCACCCGCGCGGCACCGCCGCGGGCGGCCGGTGTGCGGCATCGTCGACGTGCCCCGCGCCCGGGGCGGTGTCCGGCGACGGGCCGGCACCCGGGCAGGCGCCGGGACGGTACAGGGGAGCGGCATTGGTGCGTGGCAGGACGACGGGCGGGTTCGCCGGGGCGGGTGCGCTCGCGGTGGTGCTGCTCTCCGCGCTGACCGGCTGCGGCGCCCTCGCCGAGCGCGAGGACGCGGCCGCCGCGGCGGCGGACCGGTTCGGGAGGAGCCTGCGCGCCGCGGACGCCGGACGCGGCTGTGCGGCGCTCGCCCCCGGAACCCGCGAGGAACTGGAGCGCACCGCCGAGCTGCCGTGCGCGCGGGCCCTGCCGGACGCGGGCCTGCCCGACGCGGGCGAGGTCCGGTCCGTCGACGTGTACGGGCGTCAGGCGCGCGTCGTCCTGCGCCGCGACACGCTGTTCCTGTCGTCCTTCCCGGACGGCTGGAAGGTCACGGCCGCCGGCTGCACTCCCCGGCCCGAGCGGCCGTACCAGTGTCTGATCAAGGGTGGGTGAGGGATGCGCACGCTGTTCACCCTGTATCTCGTCGTCATCGTCGGCGGTCTTGCCTACTGCGCGTCGCTGGGGCTGATGCACCGGTGAAGGGGGCACGACACACCCCGGCGAAGGGCCTGCGGCGCTTCGTGCGCGACAACGGGCTGTCCCTGGCCTTCGGTCTCGGCTTCCTCCTCACGCTGGCGGGCCAGGCGGTCGCCGGGCACGCCGAGTTCACCAACCGCCTCGTCGCCGAGGAGCTCCAGCCGGTGGGCTTCGGCGGCTATCTGCTCACCTCCGACTTCGCCGTGGACGTCACGGAGAACTGGCAGTCGGAGTACCTCCAGTTCTTCCTCTACGTCTTCGGCACGGTGTGGCTGCTGCAGCGCGGCTCGCCCGAGTCGAAGGAGCTCGACAGGGCGGGCCCGGAGACGGACAGGCAGCAGGGCGTCGGCGCGTACGCGAGGGCCGACTCGCCGCGCTGGGCCGCCGTCGGCGGCCTGCGGCAGGCCTGGTTCTCCCGCTCCCTGGGCACGGTCATGGGCGTGGTGTTCCTGCTCTCGTGGCTGGCGCAGTCCGTCACCGGCGTCGCCGCGTACAACGAGGAGCACCTGCGGGAACTACAGGCACCCATCGGCTGGACCGCGTACCTCACGGCCGCCGACTTCTGGGACCGCACCCTGCAGAACTGGCAGTCCGAACTCCTCGCCGTGGGGTCGATGGCCATCCTCTCCGTGTATCTGCGCCAGCGCGGGTCACCGGAGTCCAAGCCCGTGGGCGCGGCGCACACCTCCACCGGGGTCGAGGGCTGAGCGGGGCCGCCACTGCGTCGCGCGCCCCGGTGCCAGGTGCCGACCCGCCGCCGGGCGTACGGGTGTCAGGCGTCGACGCGGGCGGCGGGCGCCCCGGCGTCAGGCGTCGACGCGGCGGCGGGCGGCCTCGATGTCGCCGAGGTACTGGTGGGTCCAGCCGCACATGCCGTCGACCACGCCCCGCAGGGCACGGCCCGGCGCGGTGAGGGTGTACTCCACGCGCGGCGGGACGGTGGGGTGCACGGTCCGCTCGACCAGGCCGTTGCGCTCCAGCATGCGGAGGTTCTGGGTGAGCATCTTGTGGCTGATGCCCTCGACCTCGTTCCGCAACGCGCTGAAGCGCAGGGTGTGTTCACCGAGGGCCTCGATGATCAGGAGCGCCCATTTGTTGGCCACGTCCGAGAAGATCTCGCGCGCCAGCGAGTCCGCCCGCCGCAGATCCGCGTCCTCGGCCGTGCCCGTGTACTGCTTGGTCACCATCTGGTTCCCCAGTCACTGAAAAGTGCGTTCTTCCGGCTCGCTCGGCACTCTCCTACAGTTCCTGAGTAACCACAAGAGAGCACAAGCGCTCGGTGCGCGCGTGCCGAAGGGGGCGGAAGTGCGCGTGCGTGCCCGCGAGCGGGCGTGAGTGCGCGTAGGACGCGCGTGGGTGCGCCCACGCGCCGGCGCGCGGTGGCGCGGTGGCGCGTACGAGCGGTTCCCGTCGTCGCTCCGCCTCCTCCTCGACCGAAGGGCAAGCACTGTGACCACCCTCGACGTCTACGACCACCACGTGCCCGCGGAGAGCGACTTCGGCTACACGCAGGCCATCAGGTCGGGCGATCTGATCCACGTCTCCGGGCAGCTCTCGCTCGACGAGGCGGGCGCCTTCGTCCACGCGGACGACTTCGCCGCCCAGCTCCGGCAGACCTACGCCAACGGCGACAGGGTCCTCGGCCACTACGGCGCCACTCGCAACCAGGTCGTCTCCCAGACCTTGTACGTGGTGAACCTGCTGCGCAACGCCGCGGCGACGGCTGAGGGCAACCGCGCCTACTTCGGCGCGCACCGGCCGGTCAGCACCGTCGTCGGCGTCGCCGAACTGCCCTTCCCCGGCCAGGCCGTCGAGATCGCCTTCGTCGTCGACACCAGGCTGCCCGCCTGACCCGGGCGGCTCGTCCCTCACGGCACGTCGCCGCGCCAGTCCCACAGCTCCGGCGCGTCCGGGCGGGGAGCGTACTCGCTGCGCCCGCCCGGGCCGTACCGGCCTATCTCCGTGGCGAGCAGAGCGCCTTCGGCCAGTTGCCGGGGCGTCCAGTCCGTGACGTCGAGCAGGAGGCCGTCGAGCGGCCCGCCGACGAGTTCGCGGTAGACGTGGCCCACCCGGGGGCCGGGGTCGGGAACGTCGTGGTCGGTGCCGTAGACGCGGCGGTTCGTGAGCTCGTCCATGGTGCCGAGCCTCCCATCCACCACTGACAGTCGGCGTGGGGGCCGGAGCGGGACGGGGGCGGAGCGAGGGCTCGGGCGAGCGGACCCGGAGCCGGGCCGGGTACGGCCCCGGGTCACGCCGCGTACGCCTCCACGGCACACATCCGGCTGCTGCGTTTATGCGGAGGAAACCTCCATGTCGCACCGGCACGGCCGTGTCGTCACGGTACTTCCGCTGCTCAGCACGGGGCCGGGGCGGGGCGGGAGCCTCCCGGATGGCGTCGCGCGACCAACAACACTCAGCCAAACTGCGTCCCGGCAGCGCATGTCCGCCGCCCGCGCTGGCACACTGAATGCAGGGCCCGCCGTGCTCCCCCGTCGCGGCGGGCCCCTCTTGTCGGTGCGCCGGCGCAGAGGGGCCCGGCTCCCCGTTCAGGCGCCGACGTAGTCCGCGAGGTGCTCGCCGGTGAGGGTGGAGCGGGCGGCGACGAGATCGGCGGGCGTGCCCTCGAAGACGACCTCTCCGCCGTCGTGGCCGGCGCCCGGACCGAGATCGATGATCCAGTCGGCGTGCGCCATGACCGCCTGGTGGTGCTCGATGACGACGACGGACTTGCCGGAGTCGACGAGCCGGTCGAGGAGGCCGAGGAGCTGCTCCACGTCGGCGAGGTGAAGGCCGGTGGTCGGCTCGTCGAGGACGTACACGCCGCCCTTCTCCCCCATGTGGGTGGCCAGCTTCAGGCGCTGCCGCTCGCCGCCGGACAGCGTGGTGAGGGGCTGGCCGAGGGTGAGGTAGCCGAGCCCGACGTCGACGAGCCGGTCGAGGACCTTGTGCGCGGCCGGGGTGCGCGCGTCACCGGCGCCGAAGAACTCCTCGGCCTCGGTCACCGACATCGCGAGCACCTCGCTGATGTCGCGGCCGCCGAGGCGGTACTCGAGGACCGACGCCTGGAACCGCTTGCCCTCGCAGTCCTCGCAGGGGGTGTCGACGCCCGCCATCATGCCCAGGTCGACGTAGACGACGCCGGCGCCGTTGCACGTGGGGCACGCGCCCTCGGAGTTGGCGCTGAACAGCCCCGGCTTCACACCGTTGGCCTTCGCGAAGGCCTTGCGGATCGGGTCGAGCAGTCCGGTGTACGTCGCCGGGTTGCTGCGCCGCGAGCCGCGGATCGGCGTCTGGTCGACGGCCACCACCCCTTCGTCGGCGGGCAGGGAACCGTGGATGAGCGAGCTCTTGCCGGAGCCCGCGACACCGGTGACGACGCAGAGCACCCCCAGCGGGATGTCGACGTCGACGTCGCGCAGGTTGTTCGCCGTCGCCCCGCGGATCTCGAGCGCCCCGGTGGGCTTGCGGACCGACTCCTTGAGCACGGCCCGGTCGTCGAGGTGGCGGCCGGTGACGCTGCCGCTGGCGCGCAGCCCCTCGACGGTGCCCTGGAAGCAGACGGTGCCGCCCGCGGTGCCGGCGCCGGGGCCGAGGTCGACGACGTGGTCGGCGATCGCGATCGTCTCCGGCTTGTGCTCCACGACGAGCACCGTGTTGCCCTTGTCCCGCAGCCGCAGCAGCAGGTCGTTCATCCGCTGGATGTCGTGGGGGTGCAGGCCGATGGTGGGCTCGTCGAAGACGTAGGTGACGTCGGTGAGCGAGGAGCCGAGGTGCCGGATCATCTTGACCCGCTGCGCCTCGCCGCCGGACAGGCTGCCCGCGGGCCGGTCGAGCGACAGGTAGCCGAGGCCGATCTCCGTGAACGAGTCGAGGGTGTGCCGGAGCGCGGCGAGCAGCGGCGCCACCGAGGGCTCCTCGCGGCCGCGGACCCACGCGGCCAGGTCGCGGATCTCCATGGCGCAGGCGTCGGCGATGCTGATTCCGTCGATCTTCGAGGACCGGGCGCCCTCGCTCAGCCGGGTGCCGTCGCACTCGGGGCAGGTCATGAAGGTGACCGCCCGCTCGACGAACGCCCGGATGTGCGGCTGCATCGCCTCCTTGTCCTTGGACAGGAACGACTTCTGGATCTTGGGGATCAGGCCCTCGTAGGTGAGGTTGACGCCGTTGACCTTGACCTTGGTGGGCTCCCGGTAGAGGAAGTCGTGCATCTCCTTCGTGGTGAAGTCACGGATCGGCTTGTCCGGGTCGAGGAAGCCCGACTCGGCGTAGACGCCCACGGTCCACACGTTGTCCGACTTCCAGCCGGGGATGGTGAACGCGCCCTCCGCGATGGACTTGGAGTCGTCGTAGAGCTGGGTGAGGTCGATGTCGGAGACCTTGCCGCGGCCCTCGCAGCGGTTGCACATGCCGCCGACGCGCTCGAAAGTGGCCTTCTCCGCCTTGGTCCTGGCGCCGCGCTCGACGGTGATCGCACCGCTCGCCCTGACCGATGCGGTGTTGAAGGAGTAGGCGCTGGGCGGGCCGATGTGCGGCTCGCCGAGTCTGCTGAAGAGGATGCGCAGCATCGCGTTGGCGTCGGTGGCGGTGCCGACGGTGGAGCGGGGGTCGCCGCCCATGCGCTGCTGGTCGACGGTGATCGCGGTGGTCAGGCCGTCGAGGACGTCGACGTCGGGCCGGGCGAGGTTCGGCATGAAGCCCTGCAGGAACGCGCTGTAGGTCTCGTTGATCAGCCGCTGCGACTCGGCGGCGATGGTGTCGAACACCAGGGAGCTCTTGCCGGATCCGGACACGCCGGTGAACACCGTGAGGCGGCGTTTCGGGATCTCGATGCTGACGTCCTTGAGGTTGTTCTCCCGCGCGCCGTGCACCCGGATCAGGTCGTGGCGGTCAGCGGCGTGGGACGCAGGCGACTGCGTGTCGGTGCTGTGGCCCTTGCTCATCGTGTCTCCTCCGTGCGGCGCGGCCGCCTGCGCGGCCCGTGACGCATCGCCTGGCTCGGTCCGTTCGGGTGCGAGCAGTATGCATGGTCGCTTCCCGCCGGTCATCGGGCGTGCGGCGGCGCCCGGTACGGCGGGGTGGAGCCGGCACCGGGGAGCGGTACGGAGTGGTGGGGGCGTACGCACGCCGAGGGGCGGCCACCCGGATCGGTGGCCGCCCCTCGGTGTCACGGGCCGCGCGGTGGGCCCTCGTGGTCAGTCGGGCGGCGCCGGGCCGTGGCACCGCCGGCCGGGACGGGCCCGGTCCGTCACCGGGTGGTGGCGGGCCGCGGTGTCACCGGCCGACTGCGGGCCCCGGTGTCACCGGCCGAGGTAGAACCGCACGGTCGTGCCCTCGTCGCCGGTGTGCAGGCGTACCAGGTCGGACACGTAGTGGACCAGCATCAGGCCCCGGCCGCCGAGCTGCCCCCGCTCCGGCGGCCTGCGGCCCGCGAGCGGATCGGTCAGGCGGCCCGCGTCGCGCACCTCGAACACGAGTTGTTCCCGCTCGGCCCAGACCGCCAGCGTCCCGCGGCCGCCGCCGTGGATCACGCTGTTGGTGGTCAGCTCCGCGACCGCCAGCTCCACGTCCATGACCCGCTCCCCCGCCAGGCCCAGGCGGCCCGCCTCGGCGACGGCGAACTGGCGGGCCGCGGGCAGGTCCTCACGGCCGTAGGAGAAGACCGCGGCGTCCGGCGCGGCCACCAGGGGCTCGTTGTAGCGGGCGACGACCGCCTGCCAGTCGTAGACGTCGCTGGTCCCCTCCCGCCCGTCACCGCTGATGAGGGTGGGGTGGGTGATCCGCGCGTCCTCGATCACCTCGGGGTCGAGCCGCGTCTCGTCGTACGGACACAGGATCGTCACCGGGCGGCCCTCGAAAGCGGCGTTGATCAGCGCCTCGTGCTGGGCGCACGCCGGGTACTCCACCGCGGACCTGCCCGCCCAGATCGGCTCGCCGATGATCCGTACCCGCCCCTCGGGGTGGGCGTCGGCGAACCCGCGCAGCACCCGGGGGATGATCCGTCCCGGGTTGCGTCCGGCTTCGGTCATGTCGAGGAACGTGACGCCGTCGGCGTCCGCGCCGAGCCCGTCCTTGATCAGCTCCAGGTTGGGGCCGGGCACGGCGACGGCCAGCGGCTCGCCGTTGGCCAGGCCCTTGCGCAGGAACGACACCGTCTGCCGGGTGTACTCCTGCTCGGTGCGGTAGAAGAGGGCGGGGTGGACGAACGCCTCGTCGGTGGTCACCTGGGTCGTCATCGGGGAGCCACCTCGATCCGGTCAAGACCGGGCCAGAACATGCCAAGGACCCGCGGGAGCTGCGGCGGGGGGTGCTCGACCACGACTCTTCCGTCGGACAGGTTCATGGCAGTGACGGCCAGGGCCGACACCCCGGCCACGTCGACGAAGTCCACCTGCGACAGCTCCACGTAGGACACGCCCTCGTGGTGCCGGGACATCTCCGCCAGGGCCCGCTCCCAGGACGGGCGGGTGACTTCGCAGATCTCACCGCTGGCACGGATCCCAGCGCGACCGGACAACGGGCTCACCTCCAACGCGGCCCTCCCGGGCACCACCGGGCCAGACCCGCCCACCGTGTGCAGGGCATCCATGCTCGGACTCCTCAAACATCCCGTCAGCCGCCTGTCGACTGCCTCAGCCCAGCACCGGCAGAAGGAGACTTCTTCCAGCCGGGCAGTCTACCGCCGCGCGCCGTCCGCGAGAGCGGCGGGCAGGTCCCGGCCCGGAGCGCCCCGTCGGCCGTGGGGCGTCGGACCGGTGGAGCGGGGCCATGGACCGGTGGGGCCGCTCGGGCGTCCGGGGAGCACGAGGTGAGGGCCCCCGGTGGGTCCGGTCGGTCGTCACGACGTCATCAGCATGCCCTCACGCAGGCGGGCCAGGCAGCGCGCCAGGAGACGGGAGACGTGCATCTGCGAGACGCCGAGGCGTTCGCCGATCTGGGCCTGGGTGAGCTCCTCCACGAACCGCCAGTGGATGATCTGCCGGTCGCGCTCGTCGAGGGCGGCGATCATCGGGGCCAGGGCGTGGAAGTCCTCCACCAGCTCCAGGGCCGCGTCGTCCAGGCCGATGAAGTCGGCGAGCGCGGTCTCGCTCTCGTCGTTGGTGGCGAGCGCGGCGTCCAGGGAGGCGGCGTTGTAGCCGTTGGAGGCGACGCGGGCCTCGATGACCTCGGCCTCGCTCAGGCTCATCAGCTCGGCGAGTTCCTTGACGGTCGGCGTACGGCCCATGCGGCTGCGCAGTTCCTCGGTGGCCTGCGCGAGGTGGACGCGGGCTTCCTGGAGGCGGCGCGGGACGTGCACGGCCCAGGAGGTGTCGCGGAAGAACCGCTTGATCTCGCCGACGATGTACGGGATGGCGAAGGAGGTGAACTCCACCTCTCGGGATATCTCGAAGCGGTCGATGGCCTTGATCAGCCCGATGGTGCCGACCTGGATGATGTCCTCCATCTCCTCCGGGTTCCGGCTGCGGTAGCGGCCGGCCGCGAAGCGGACGAGGGACAGGTTCATCTCGATCAGCGTGTTCCGCGCGTACTGGTATTCGGCGGTGCCTTCCTCCAGTACCGCCAGCCGGTCGAAGAACGTCTTCGACAACTGCCGGGCGTCCTTCGGTGCGATCGCCGCCGGGTCGGCGATCGCCGGCAGCTCGGTGGTCACCTGGTACTGGGTGCTGGCTGTCGCCGTCATGGCCATTCCCTCCCGTCGTTCAGTCGTGCCCCGGCGTCCGCGGGGCGACGTGAGGGCGGCTACCCGGCCGTAGCCCTTCCACTCCCCTGGATCCGAACATCCTTGAAACCGGTCGGGCCCGGATGTTGCCGGGCCCCGGCCATCAGCGGGGCGCGGTCCGGGCGTGCGGCCGGCGCGCGACCCGGGCGTACCGCACCGCGATGCGGCGTCGGCCACGGGCGGGGCCGGTGGCCGTCACCCGGGACGGATGCGCCCTGACCGCGGTCGCAGGGGGTCCGCGCGAAGTCCGCCCCGGTGCCCCCTCTTTCCGGTACCTGGTATTCCGGATGGCTTCCGGAAGGGCGCCGGGGCGCCCGTGCCCCTCTCACAGATCCATTGCGCGAGCCCCACCCTTTTTACTCTCCCTTTACCTCTTCTCTCGCGCGCGTACTGTCGGCAGTACACGCGCGCCACGAAAAAGCCGCGGAATCTTGCGCCGCGAGGCCTCCAGCCGCCAACCTCTGTCCACTACTCAAGGATCACAGGTGCCCCGCCCCGGAAGACGCGGTGCCGCCCCGTCTGCGCGGGCCCGGGGCCGTCACCGGCGTGGAACGCCCGCCGCCGGGGCACAGCAAGCGGAGGGTTTTCACCATGGCCACAGATGCCGCACGCCCCAGAATTCCGAGACTTCCGTCCCTGAGCGGAATGCGTTTCATCGCGGCGCTCCCCGTATTCGCTTTCCACGCGACCGCGGCGCCGAATTTCCTGCGCGGTGACGTCGGGGAGTTCTTCAGCGATGTCTTCCGCGACACCGGAACGCCCAGTGTGAGTTTCTTCTTCATTCTCAGCGGTTTCATCCTGACCTGGTCGGCGCGGCCGAAGGACACCGTGCCCGGCTTCTGGCGGCGCAGGATGGTCAAGGTCTACCCGAACCACCTGGTGATGTTCGCGGCCACCGCGGTCGTGATGCTGGCCGCCTCCGATCCCATCGAGGCGAAGAAGTTCTTCACCAGCCTCTTCCTCGTGCAGTCCTGGGTGCCCGAGCTCATGGTCCCCACCGGGATGAACCCCGTGGCGTGGTCGCTGTCCTGCGAGGTCTTCTTCTACCTGAGCTTCCCGCTGCTGCTGCTCCTGGTGCGGCGCCTGCCCGTGCGCGGGCTGTGGGCGCTGGCCGGAGTGCTGCTCGTCCTCCCCTGGCTCGCGGTGCCGTTCTCCAAGGGCGTCATCGGCGGCACGCCCCTGCCCGGCGGTTACGGCGTCAGCTTCGAGCAGCTCTGGTTCATCTACTTCTTCCCGGTGACGCGCATGGCCGAGTTCGTCCTCGGCATCGTGCTCGCGCGCCTGGTGCTCGCCGGGGCCGTGCCGCGGATCGGCATGCTCCCCGCCGCCGCCCTCACCGTGGGCGGCTTCGTACTCAACGCGCACCTGCCGTACGCGTACAGCGTCGGCGGCACGGCCGCCGTCTGGGTCGCGCCGCTGGTCCTCGCCGGTACGACGGCCGACGTACGCGGCACGCGCTCGCTGGTGCGCGGCCGGGTGCTGGTCAAGCTCGGCGAGATGTCGTTCGCCTTCTATCTGGTGCACACGCTGCTCCTGACGTCGGCGGGCCGGTGGCTGCTGCCGGACGCGTCGGCCGGTGGCGCGCTGGGGCTGCTCGTCGGCTGCCTGGTGGTGAGCCTCGCCGCGTCGTACGCGATGTTCACGTGGGTGGAGGCGCCGCTGGTACGGAAGTTCGGCAGCTACGGCGGCGCCTCGCGGCGGCGGCCGGGGCCGCAGGAGCCCGCCGGCGCCGCTCCCGCTCCGCTGGCGGCGGTGGAGGCCAAGGAGTAGCCGCCCCGGTGCCGGGCGGTTCGCCCGCGCCCCGGCCCACGACGGGGCCGGGGCGCGGGCGTGCGCATAGGATGCGGCCCGACACCTCGCGAGACCTTGGGGCAGACGCATGGACGATGTGAGCGGCGGCACCGGCAAGGTGGTCGTGAACAGGGCGATGTCGCTGGACGGCTTCATCGCCGGTCCTGGTCACACGATGAGCTGGATCTTCGAGTACATCACCGCGGACACGTTCCCGGACGTCATGGCGGCCACGGGCGCCATGCTGATCGGCCGGGGCACGTACGAGGTCGGCAAGCGTATGGCCGACCAGGACACCGGCTACGACGGCGGAGCGCGCTTCGTCCTCACCCACAAACCTCCCCCGGAGCCGGACCCGGCCGTCACGTTCCTCACCTGCGACGTCGAGGAAGCCGTCGCCACGGCCCGCGGCGCCGCTGGCGGCAGGAACCTGGAGATCCTCGGTGCCGACGTGGCCGCCCAGTGCCTGCGCCGCGGGCTCGTCGACGAGATCCTGGTCTACGTCCTGCCGGTGCTGCTCGGCGACGGTGTCCGCTTCACGCCCCCGGGCCTCGGCAGAATCGACCTGGAGCCCTCCAGCACCATCCGGTCGGGCGCCGTCACGATGCTCCGCTTCCGCGTGCGCAAGGAGACCCGGCCCGCCGGCGCCTGAGGTCGCCGCGCGCGGGCGCACGAGGGGCGCGGCGGCAGCTGCGATGACAGCCGCCGCCAGGGGCCTGCCCGGCGGAAGTGCTCCGGACAGGCCCCTGGCCGTGCAGGCTTTGCACGGGCTCAGCGCTTCAGCGCCTCAGGGGTTGAGCGCCTCAGGGCTTTGAGCGCTTTCGGCGCTGCAGCCTGAAGGTGAATCAGCGCTTCAGCGTGAAGGTGAAGTTGTCGGACAGCTTGCCGCTCAGCGGGACCGCCGAGACGAGCCTCCCCTCCGTGAGCAGCCGCTCGACCTCGGCCCGCGAGAGACCGCAGCCTTCGGCGATCAGCCGTACCGGCCGCACCGGGATGCGCGCCGCGAAGCGCACCGAGACGTCGATCACCTCGTGGTCCAGGTGATCCGGTGCGCCGGTGTCGAGGCGCCAGGCGCGGTCCCAGTCGAGGGCGATGCGGTTACGGCGCCGCACGACCGGGTCCTGGAGCAGTTCAGCCGTCAGGCCGAGGTCGTTGTCGTGCAGCCGGTCCAGCAGCTCGGGTCGTACGGCACGCACGTGTGTCCGCTCGAAGACCGTGATCTTCGCGGTGTCCCCGCACGCGGTGCAGAGCACGAGGAGCCAGGCGTCGATGAGCTTGTGGTGGGCGTTGACGCGGAATTTTCCGCTCGCGCGGAAGCGGTCCGACGCGCACGTGTGGCAGCGACGGCGGACGAGCGGCAGGCAGGTGGGTATGACCACCCAGTTCTTGAGCACAGAGGTACACCGGTTCCAGTGAGAAGTCCGCAGCAAAAAGCAGCGCGGCGCGCAGGCGCGACGCGCGACGAATCAGCGCTCGGGGGGTCTCACAGGGTGTACAACGGCACGTCCTTGCCTAGCTGACTGGGCCGGGCAGCACGGTAGTGGCGCACGGCGACGCCGCTCCACTGGTTTTCGCTCGCTGCGACGCCAGGTTCGCCGAGTGACCGAACCTGGCGGCGGCTGTGCCCCGCGTGCAGGCGAAAGCGACTGGCGAGCGGGCGAGTCGAACGAACGGTGCGGGGACAGGATCGGAACATGCGTCCAAGACGCTGACCGGAAGCTCCCTCTAGCGCGAGGAGTCGAGCAACCACTTCGTCGTCAGTTCGCGGACCTCGGCAGGGCTGCGGTCGCCCTGGTCGGCGAACATGAACTGGTCGGCGATGTACAGCGAGAAGGTGATCCGGCAGCGCGCCTCGACGTCGTCCTCGTCGGCGCAGAAGGCGCGGAACAGGGAACGCAGGTAGTCCATGTGGCGGTTGTCGACGCGTCGGACCCGCTCGGCGACCGCCGGGTCACGCCGGGCCCAGTCGCGGATGGCCAGGTCGGTGGCGAGGTCCGTGTCGAGCCCGTCGCCGGTGTCGACGATGGCGAACAGGTGGCGCAGCCGGGCTTTCGCGTCGCCGCCCTCCTTCTCGACCCGCGCTTCCACCTCGTCGGTGACCTCCCGCTCCCAGCGCTCCAGCATCTCCTCCAACAGGGCGCGCCGGTCGGCGAAGTAGCCGTAGAAGCCGCCCTTGGAGACGCCCAGCGCCTTCGCCAGCGCCTCGATCTGGACGGCGTCCGGGCCGCCCGCGGCGAGCGCGCGCAGCCCTTCCTCGATCCACTTGTGGCGCGGGGTGCGGGCCACAGCCATGATCGGCTCCGTTTCTCTCGGGTGCGCTCGGAAGCGTCAAGAGGCCATCTATACGCCATCGTATAAATGGCTGCTAGGGTCCATCTATACGGGGCCGTACAGATGTGGCCGCCGGGGTGGAGCCGCGTGAGGGACGCGCTTCGCCGGTGGCGCCCTTCGTGACGGCCGCGCGTGGCGCCCGCCGCGGCGGGCGCCACGTGTCGAGGGAGCGAGCACGTCGAGCTGGAGGTACGGGACATGGTCCGCACGGTGGCCCCTGTGGTGCTGACGATCACCCTGGCGGGGATCGGCTTGCTGCACTTCGTCTGGGCGTTCACGCCCTGGCCCATGAAGGACGCCCTCACGTTCACCAGGACGATCGGTGGCAGCGACGACGGCGTCATGCCGTCGGCCTCCAGCACCACGCTGGTAGGGGTGGCGCTGGTGGGCGGCGCCGTGCTCACCCTCATGGTGAACGAGACGATCCCGGCGATCGGCCCGAAGTGGCTGCGGCTGGCGGGCATGTACGGCCTCACGCTGGTGCTGCTGGTCCGCGGCCTGGGCGGGTACGTCCTGAACTCCGGTGCCGCCGAGGCGTTCCAGCGGTGGAACACGGTGCTGTACTCCCCGCTGTGCGTGGCACTCGCCGTCCTGGGCGGCACGGTCGCGACAGCCGCCACGCGGCGCTAGGCCGTTTCCTTCGGATCATCCGGTCGTTGGTCTGGGTGTGTCGTTGACTGACGCCCAGTGGGCGCGGATCGAG